>CAILUH010000270.1 GCA_903837335.1 uncultured beta proteobacterium
TCGAGCGGCACGTACTTGCAAAGTCATTGATTTTGTATTGCAGGGCGATAAGCCAGTTGCTGCTGCAGTAATGGGGCGGCTTTTAGAGAGTGGCGCATTAGCAATAAAAACTGCCCAAGGGGAAATTGAGGTGCGCTTAGCTACTCTTGGCCAACATCACCTGTGTAATGCGCTCGCTGCAACTGCAGTTGCCTTAGCTGCAGGTCTTGAACTAGAACAGATTCAACGTGGCCTTGAGCGCTTCACTCCAGTAGCTGGTCGCATGGAAGCTAAATGGTTAAGCCCAACACGCTTGTTAATTGATGATACTTATAATGCGAATCCCGATTCGGTGCGGGCAGCAATCGATATGCTGCAGCAGAGCGGAAAAGATTCCTGGCTCGTCTTGGGCGATATGGGAGAAGTGGGTGCCCAAGGCCCTGCCTTTCATCGAGAAGTGGGCGCTTATGCGGCGGCCTGCGGGGTAAGCCGTTTATATGCAATTGGCGAACAAAGTACTTTTGCTGTGAGCAGTTTTAATGTGCATCGAGCCAATGCCCAACATTTTTCAAGCATGGCAGATCTTTGCAATACCTTAAATCAAGAACTGGCATTACGTCCTGCAGCAGACGCCTTACAAATATTAGTTAAGGGCTCTCGATTTATGAAAATGGAACGAGCTACACAAGTGTTATTGCAGGGGAGTAAAGCATGCTCCTAATATTGGCCCAATGGTTGCAAGACGATTTTGGTTCTTTCCGCGTTTTTAACTACATTACTTTTAGGGCGGTGCTAGCCACCTTAACTGCTTTATTAATTGGCCTAGTGTGTGGACCTTGGGTGATTCGCAAACTAAGCGCCTTAAAAATGGGTCAAGCAGTTCGAAATGATGGGCCACAGTCGCATTTAGCAAAATCAGGTACGCCTACGATGGGTGGAGTACTGATTTTGCTTGGTATTTTTATCTCCTGTATGTTGTGGGCTGATTTAAGTAATCGCTTCATTTGGATTGTGTTACTCGTCACTTTTGGCTTTGGTCTGATTGGCTGGATCGATGATTATCGTAAGGTAACGCGACAAGACCCTAAAGGCATGTCATCGCGCGAGAAATTTTTTTGGCAAACTTGCATCGGCTTATTTGCGGCACTCTATTTGGCTTTTTCAGTTTCCGAAGTGAACAACCTAAAGGTGCTACAGCTATTTTTAGATTGGATTAAAAGTGGCTTTACGTTAGACCTGCCAGCTAAGTCAAATTTATATTTACCGTTCATGAAAGAGGTGAGTTATCCACTTGGCGTCTTCGGTTTCATCATTTTAAGTTTTCTCGTCATTGTGGGTAGTAGTAATGCAGTGAACTTAACGGATGGCTTAGACGGCCTCGTGATCATGCCGGTCATTTTGGTGGGGGCAGCTTTAGGCGCTTTTGCTTATGTCATGGGTAACGCTATTTACGCAAAATATTTACTCTTTCCATATATCCCTGGCGCTGGCGAATTGCTGATTTTTTGTGGCGCTATGGGGGGTGCAGGCTTAGCTTTTCTTTGGTACAACACGCATCCTGCCCAAGTATTTATGGGCGATGTTGGCGCTTTAGCCTTGGGTGGCGCGCTTGGCACGATCGCAGTCATTGTGCGACAAGAGATTGTCTTATTTGTCATGGGCGGAATTTTTGTTGCGGAAACTTGTTCAGTCATGTTGCAAGTTGCATGGTTTAAATACACCAAGAAAAAATACGGTCAAGGTCGACGCATTTTTAAGATGGCACCCCTACATCATCATTTTGAATTAAGTGGTTGGCGAGAAACCCAGGTAGTAGTGCGTTTTTGGATTATTACGATTCTCTTGGTCTTAGTTGGTTTATCTAGTTTGAAGTTAAGGTGAAACAAAGAAAATGATGCCAGTTTTAAAGCAAGCTTTTTTAAGTATTCATACTGAGCAAGCCTCAGTAATTCCAGAGCACTTTTTAGTGCTTGGCTTAGGCGAGTCTGGTTTAGCCATGGCCAATTGGTGTTTGCAGCATGGCGCCACGGTTGATTTGGCCGATACACGAGCGCACGCGGTCTTATCAAATCACCAAAAACAGACCTTGGAGACATTAAAAGAATCTGGCTTAAGTCAACTGTATTTAGGTGATTGGACCGAAGGTGATCTAGAGCGGCAATTAGCAGTAATCTGCGCTGGCGTTTCTGTGATTGGTGTTAGCCCGGGCTTATCGCCGATTCAAGAGCCATTAAAAACAATTTTAACTTACGCGCAGAGCCATGGAATTGCAGTTTGGAGTGAGATTGAATTTTTTGCACGTGCCTTAACTGCACTTCAATTTGAGTTTGACTATCAACCTACTGTACTGGCGATTACCGGGACCAATGGTAAAACCACCACGACCGCTTTAACTCAGCAAATTTGTGAGCGCGCAGGCAAAAATGTAGCGATGGCTGGCAACATTAGCCCAGCAGCCTTGAGTAAGTTAAGTGCCTGTCTTAATGGAGCTAATACCATATTAGATTTGCCCGAAATCTGGGTTCTCGAGTTATCCAGCTTTCAGTTGCAATATACCGAGAGTTTGAATGCCACTGCAGTAGCAATTCTGAATATTACGCAAGACCATGTAGATTGGCATGGTGATATGCAGGCCTATATTCAGGCTAAGGCAAAAATCATTGGCACCCATAGTATTTGTATTTTCAATCGCGATGATCCTTTAGTAAGCAACATTCGCTCTCCAGCACAACAAGCTCAGCAGCGTGTCATTACATTTGGGGTGAGAAGTCCAACTGAGCCGGGCTCGTTTGGCATTGAACATGATTTACGTGCTGGCGGGATCGATTGGTTGGTGTGGGCTGAAATCGATGAAGACTTAGAGGTTATGCCGAAACGGCGTCGTAAAGCTGGCGCTAATGGACTGTCAGAATTACGTTTGAAGCGCTTAATTCCGGCGGATGCGTTACGGATACGTGGTCGCCA
>CAILUH010000271.1 GCA_903837335.1 uncultured beta proteobacterium
GCCAGTTACTCGTGCACAAGCGCTGGAGGCCTTGGACTACTTTATCGAATACCGCTTAAGAAATTTTGGGATTTTTCAGGATGCCATGTGGACAGATACCCCTTTTGGCTGGCACTCCATTCTCTCTAGCTCGCTAAATTTGAAACTACTGAATCCACGATAAGTAATTGCTGCTGTATTACAAGCTTCACAAAAATATGCTTTAGAAATTTCTAGTGTTGAGGGATTTATTCGTCAAATATTGGGTTGGAGGGAGTTTGTAAGGGGCATGTATTACTTAGATATGCCTAAGCTAGCTCAAGATAACTTTTATGAACACTATCGTGCTTTACCGACTTGGTATTGGACTGCTAAAACCCAGATGTCCTGCATGAAAGATGCCATAGGTCAAACGCTAAGATATGGATACGCACATCATATTCAACGTCTGATGGTCACGGGAAATTTTGCCCTATTGGCTGAAATCTTACCCTCTGCTGTTTGTGACTGGTATTTAGCAATTTATGTTGATGCAATTGAGTGGGTAGAGCTGCCTAACACAGCGGGAATGGCGCTTTTTGCTAATGGCGGTCGTTTTACAAGTAAGCCCTACATAGCTAGTGGGGCCTATATTAAACGGATGAGCAATTACTGCGAATCCTGTAAATACAAGCCAGACATTCGTTTTGGCGAAATGGCATGTCCTGTCACAACTTTGTATTGGAACTTCTTAATCAAGCATCGTACCCAATTTGAATCAAATCCCCGTACTCGTTTAATGACTGCAAATTTAAAACGAATTCGCGATGATGATCAGACATCTATTGTTGCGCATGCAGAATATGTGCTTAATCACTTAAATGATCTTTAGAACTTAAATGAATACTTCTTTTAAGGGTAATAAGAGCTATCTACCGAGCAAGTTTTGCGTAGTCTGTAAAAAGGAAATGACCTGGAGAAAATCTTGGGAAAAAAATTGGGAGTCAATTAAGTATTGCTCCGCTGCTTGTCGAAAAAAAAGTACTTAAGAAATAACCCAATCTATTACTTAGTTTCTAAGATGGCAGGGACGATATTAACTAGTATGGGCATTAAAGTCTTTGTTGAAAACTAGTAAGCAAATTTTTTCAAAAGGACTTAAGATAGGCTGCAATGAGCCCTATATTTTGAAAAAACTATTAGATAGCAAATATGAAATGAAAGTAAGTAAAAATAATTAAATGATTGGGAATAAAAAATGAGTAAACCAGATGAGCGGTGTTGTGGTTCAGGTGTTTGCATCATTAATGATGCAGGAGAATGCTGGTGTGGACAGGTGTGGAACGGAAGCAAAATGGTACCCCCAAGTTTAGAGGCAATGCCAGTCCAGCCCAAAGATGAAAAAACGATCTTACTAAGTGATAATGAAATTACTAAGTCAATTAAAAGTGTCTAGAAAGTGTACATAATAGAATTACTTTATTCCAAGTAGGGCCGGCCCCTTACTCAAAGGCGGGTGAAGGATGCCTAATTATCGTTGGGGCATAAAATCTAAAAATCAATTAAAGTATTTTCTATGAAACAGATCGACCACTACAAACCCCTTCAATTTTCTGATCGAGTGGCACTAGCTTTCACTAAAGGTATGCGCTTTTTTGCAGATACTTTCTTTAAGAAACGCTATGGACACCGAGCAGTTATTTTAGAAACCGTTGCAGGCGTACCAGGCATGGTTGCTGGAATGTGGACACATTTAAGAAGTCTACGTAGTATGAAGCCTGGCTATGGACCAAAGATTCGCACTCTTTTAGAGGAGGCTGAGAATGAAAGAATGCATCTAATGACTTTCATTGAGATTGCTAAGCCCAATATGTTTGAGCGCTACCTTGTCTTAATTACACAAGCTATTTTCTGGAATTTCTTTTTTATTATCTATGTCTTTTTTCCGAGAACAGCCCATCGTATAGTCGGCTATTTTGAGGAAGAGGCAGTCTATTCCTATACAGAGTATCTCAAGGAAATTGATGAAGGACGTATACCCAATGTGCCGGCCCCAAAGATAGCCATCGATTATTGGAAGCTTGATTTCAGCGCAACTCTACGGGATGTTGTAATTGCTGTGCGCAATGATGAAGCGCATCATCGTGACACAAACCACCAGTTTGCCAGTGATTACGACAAATAACCTGCAGATGAGCCTGAGACAGGATCGCTAAATCGCCTAGTATTGTTGCTGAAATTTCAAGGCAGATTGAATTGTTTGAAAATGAATATCAACTGTAGTCTCAATATTCTTACCATACCCCCCTGCCATTGAGAGGGCTAAAGGTATTTGACCTTCCTTTGCATATTGAAAAACCATTTCATCTCTTCTTTGCATTCCATTTTTACTTAGGTTTAATTTACCTAGTCGATCATGCTCGTGCGGATCTGCGCCAGCTAGATAAATAATGAAATCTACTGTAAAGCGTGCATTGAGCTCTTCAAGAGCGGCTTCAAGGGCGGCTAGATAATTTTGGTCATCGCAACCGTCAGGTAAATCCATGTCTAAATCACTTTCCTCCTTAGTAAAGGGAAAGTTATTTTTGCCATGAATAGATAAGGTGAAAATCGAAGGATCATTTTTTAAAATAGCAGCTGTGCCATTACCCTGGTGTACATCTAAGTCAATCACTGCAATTTTTAATTTAGGATTAATTTCTTTTTTTAAGGTTCTAGCCGCAATTGCAGCATCATTAAATACGCAGAAACCACTTCCTTGATCTCGATAAGCATGGTGTGTGCCACCAGCAAGATTAGCTGCGATTCCCTCGTTAAAGGCTATTTTGGCAGCAGCGACGCTAGCACCAGCAGATCTGCGTGAACGCTCAACCATTTTTTCGCTCCAAGGAAAACCGATTTCTCTTTGTTCTCCAGGGCTTAAATTACCCTTAAGAACCTTAATCAAATAAGCTGGATCATGGGCATAGAGAATTTGTGTATCTGTTGCGCTTGGAGCCTCAAGGAGCTCAACCTCTGGAAGTGTGGCGACTAGATCACGTAAACGAGAATACTTTTCCATGGGAAATCGATGGCCAGCAGGCAAAGGCAAGACAAAGTGATCTGTATAAAACGCCTTCACTACGCAACTGCAAATTGCTCTAACGTTTGAAGAGAGATAGTTTTGAGGGCGCTAATATGGGTACTCTCTAACTTAACTTGAGGCGCACAATCAGCTTCATGTGCCTCAGCCCACCGACTAATACATAGACACCATTGATCTCCCGGTACGAGACCCGGAAATTGAAACTCGGGCCTGGGGGTGATTAAATCATTACCCATTTCTAAACTAAATTGCAAAAATACCTTTGTAACAATTGCGCAGACCAGATGTCTACCGTGATCATTCTCATCGGTTTTACAGCAACCGTCTCGATAGAATCCAGTTAAAGGATCAAATGAACAGGGGACGAGAGGCTGTCCTAAAACATTGAGATTAAATTCTTTAGGCATAAGGCGCTTAGTTTGTAAATTCGGATAAAGAGAATAGGCTAAGTGTAATAAAAATATCTTAACTCTGCTTGGAGTAGAGCTGGGTAGATTACTTTTGTACTGTTGCTGGGGGTAATGCATTTTGGTTGATGGACCACATGCCGTCTAACTTAGTATATATAGGGCTGCTCCAAACGGAGCTACTAGTTGTTGTCGGCGTTAAATAATTTAGAGGATAGCTTAAGCCACCATTAGGTATTCCTGAAAGTGGCGGCCCACCTATTGTTGCGAGGGTATGACATGAAATGCAATTACTGGTCGTACCAGCTGGAATTCCAGGGTAAGTTTCTAGGTAAGGACTAAAGCAGGGCGTTAAATTCGTATTGGACCAAGCTTGGCAGATTGCAAAATTACGATAGGGGCCAGTAACATTATCAGTCATATACATTTTGCTGCCTGGAAACTGATTAGGGGTATCGGGACCAGGTTGCCAATAAAAAGTTTCCATAGTCCATTGCAAGATCTCATTGGTCATTATATGCATTGCAACGAGTGCAGAAAAGTCTCCTGCCTCTGCAAGCGAAGCTTGTGTTGCACCTTTTGAAGTGTTAAAAGCACTAGCTGCTTGTGATGTTAAGGCAAATGTATAAAGCGTACTCATGGGGGCATATAGATACTTGCTTGCTACACAACCAGGCGTTTGCCCATTTACGGCATTATCAGTATTGCCGCGATTGATAGAGCCTAGATGAATTTTAGGATCATATGGAACTGGAGTTGTAGATGATGGTGAAAAATTATTAGGATCAATCAAGATACAAGTTTTCCAGGTTTCAGGGGAGGGAGTGGCAGGAGTCCAGCTATCACTAGGCCCCTGCCATAAAGGCATGGCTGTTAATCCAGTTCTTTTAATTAAAAAAAAGATCGGTTTACTTTCTATTGAAGTTTCGCCTTGAACCCCATTTTGAGTAGGAACATAAGGCGGCATAACAATTACCCGATCAGCCATTGCAGTGCTAGAGGGCCATGAAGCATTGAGTGCCGCTAGGCTGGTACCACTACGATAATCATAGGCAACCCCATTGGTAATATGCGGAGTGCTCAGGTAGGTAACTTGGGTGGGATTATATTTGTTGTATGAAACGACTTGAGTATTGCTTTGCGGGGTTGGAAATCCTGCTCGACTATTATGGGTGAGTTGGGATGCCGATATAAATGATCTCGAAGGTTCAGAAGTAGAGCCACAATTTTGGTTGATAAAAACCTCTTGCGTTCCACACCAAGTTTCCCAAATTGGCAGGGTAATGCCTAAATAAGTAGAATTAGAATCAGCCGTCATGCCGGCCCATAAATTCCATGCATGAATTCGCATGGCCGGTATATTATTTTCGTTAGCCCAAGAAGTAAGTACCGAAAGATTTCCTGGAATGCCATACTCTGCAGAGATATTCTGAGGGGTAATATTTGCCCCTAAATTATTTGTAGAGTCAGACGAGCTATTACTACAAGCAACAAGTACGGCTGAAATTAATGCGAAAGTAAATCCGAGGCGAAAGTAATTGTTCAATTTAATTTTTAAGTCTATTATTTTTTTACTCCATCTATTTTATATAAATTACTTTATATTGGTCAAAGAGGATGGCACCAGTCAAGTGCACAAGTATAAGAAAAAGTATGATCTAAGAAAGCTAAATACCAACTCTAAGGTTGGTATTTAGCTTCAGGACCTCTTTTAAAAGATCGAAATGGCGTTACACTATTTGCGATTCTCCATTGCCTTAATGGTGCCAATAAGAGGATCTGGTTTAACTGATACAGTACCCTCAAAAGGATGATCACACATAAAGACTAGGGTCATAAGGCCGACCAAGGCAGCGAGTTCTAGGCTGATTCCGATTGCAGTAAGCCACTTATTTAAAATTAATCCTAATGCTGACATTAAGATTACACCAAAAAGAATGGCCAGGTTGACGACCCAATATATCCCATGCAGACCAATATGTGCACCTTCGAGACGTGTTTCTCGCATTTCAACTGACTCATCTAATTTTTTGAGTAATTCACTGTAGATCACAGTTTCACGTGGGGTGGTGGGATTAATTTGACCAATTTTGTCTGAGACATTGGCAAATAATTGAGCAGTTTCAGCACCCTCTTGCTGTATTTGAAGTTTAGGCCATTCATCCACGAGGATAGATTTAGCATAGATTTTCAAGTCAGCCCGAATGGCTTTTACCTTTGGATCTCCATATTGATTTAATAAGCGATCTACATCATTTATCCGCGCAGCTTCACCCGCTACATTTTCATCTGCATGATCATAATTAGTAATGACCAATACTAAAGAAAAGCTCAAAACAATCGCACTTAAGGCGACCAAGCCAGACTGGATAGCAATCAAAAACTCTTTTTCATGATCAGAGATGCCATTAACAATGGGTGTCTTTTTTAGAAAAAAGGCCATTAAATACATCAAGGCAATCGATGCAATCAGACCAATGATAAATATAGCTATTGGGGGTTGGGAGTAAAGCCAATGAGACATAAACCGCCTTTAATATTTTGAGATTTAAGAATTAACTAGTTCTTTTGCTAATAATTTCAATAACCTCAATCAGAGGTACTGGTTTAATTCCAGCATCACCCTTTAGAGGTTCATCAAAGCTAAATGTCAAACATAGTAATGCCGCAAAGCATACCATTTGAGCGCCAATCACAATATCTGCAGCCCTTGTGCGCTCTGCAAAAGCAGACAAAACAGTTTTTGCTAATATCATTAGGATGATAATCAGCCAGAATATACCTGGTATAGCAAATTCAGCGGCATCTAGACGATCATTACGAGAGTCTGCTAAAGAATCAGCGAGCTTGAGCATTTCGTTATAGATAGAATTCTCGCGCGGACTAGTTGGCTTCATTTCTATGACACCTTTGGAAACCGGCTTAAATAGTGCCTCAGTCTTTGCGCTGTGATGACCCTCATCCATTTCAGGCCATTCATCAGTCACAATCGACTGCGAATACTCTCTTAGAGCAATTCGAATCGGATCAGTTGCTTCTGAATTTCCATAGCGGGTTAATAGACGATCAAGATTATTAATCCTTACTGCCTCTTGCCGAACAATATGTTCAGCTTGTCTGTAAGTAGATACGGCCTGAACCAGTGAGAAAGCCAAAATGAGGGCTAACAATGTTGAGATAGAGGTGTGAATATTTAAGGCTAATGTATCTTTATAGCCAGGAGTGTATTTATCTAATAATGAACGAATGATTTTATGCAAAATTAACATAAAAATAATCGTCAGCACGCAGAATAGTATTAAAAGTAACCAGGGTGGCGAATGATTAATTAGATAAAGCATAGTGTTCTCCGTTTGGATGTTTTAAGTGCTAAAAATTGACTTTAAATAATTTAACAAAAATTTTAATTAAATGCATTTATTATCAACTTACGTGATCTTAATTAATAAATAAGAAGTAGGCAAGAGAATTGAATGAAATTTGCACCAAAATGAAGCCCTCTTATACCTTGCACTATAGATTTGGGTGTGAAGTCGCCTCGTTTATATATAAAATATGCTTTTTTGCGTACATGCAATTGGTTAGTTTTTACAAAAGAGATAAAAGATGAAAAAGCAATTATTAATTGCAACGGGAGCTAGTTTATTAAGTTTTACAGCTATAGCACAGTCAGCATTTGAGGGCTTCTATGCTCAAGTTGGTATTGGATATGAGAATGATTCCCTAACATCCCGAAGTTTTACCACCACAGGGGCAACAAATGGAGCTCCAAATGGAACAGTAGCGGGCGCAAGTTCTTCAGGAGGTGCATTTTCTAGTGTAATTGGATTAGGCTATAACTTTTCTGTAGCGCCTAGATGGCTAGTAGGCATTGGGGCAGATTACACTCCCACCAATGTCAGCACATCTAATCAGCCTAGTTACTACGGTGCGATTGCTAGTAATAACTATAAAGTTAGCAATAGAATAAATATTTTTCTTACTCCCAGTTTTGAAATAGAGCGGGATAAATTGGCTTACTTAAAGGTAGGGTATAGCAGCGAGACGATTGCCTGGCAGGCTCAGTCTGGCCCACCTGGAGCGGTAAATAGCAGCAGCAATCAAAGCGGTTTGGTTGCAGGTTTAGGGTATAGGCAGCTTCTAGATAAAAATTTATATGTTTTTGGTGAGGGAAATTATTTCTCTTACCAAGGTTATACGGCTGGCTCAATTAATCCAAGCAGCGGAAGTTTTGCACCGACACAAACGCCGTCAGCTTATCAATTCTTGGTTGGTATTGGGTATAAGTTGTAGTCTTGTTGAATACTAATACTACGCCCCAGTATCCGCAATTAATCCCGCGGCCTCTACGCCGGCTACGGCACAAATTTCATCGTTATCAGAGGTATCTCCACTAATTCCAATTGAGCCAATAATTTCTTTATTGGAATTTCTGATTAATGCACCTCCTGCTACAGGAACCATGCGACCATTTGACATTGCCATCAATGCATTAAAGAAGGCGGGAGCTGCTTCTGCGCGCCTAGCTAGGTCACGACCACCAAACCCCATTCCCAAAACTCCCCAGGCTTTTCCAACTGCTATTTCAGGCCGTAATATGCTGGCCCCATCAGAGCGTTTAATAACTTTAATTTGTCCGCCAATATCAAGAATGGCTACAGTTTGTGGTTGAAAACCCATTGACTGCGCTTTTTCTAACGCTTTATCGGATATTAAGTTAGCAAGTTCTAGGGTAATTGATGTCATAGTAGGTGTGTAAATAGTAATCTCTAGTTAATTGGAAAATTCTACCAGAGGCTCAAGAAAAATATTTGTGATTAATAGAAAAGTAACTAAATTGGGATTGATATTTTTCAGTGTTAATTGAATTAGCGCTTATTCTTGAGAATGACATCAAGTAGATGCCATAATGGAATACTAATAAGGGGGAACTATGGCTATCAAAGATCCAGGGTTACGAGTTGCAACAGTAGGGCTATTGCTTGGCTCATTACTTTTAGTTAGCGAACCGGCATTAGCCCAATGGGTTTTTGCTGCTAAGCATATAGCAGGGCGGATCAATCAGCTCACTCAAGATGATCAAAATGGCAAACCTACAGCTCAAATGGCCACGGTTGTTTTAAATGCCCCAGCAAGTAATGTTTATGCAACAGCAATTAATGTAGTTAAGCAAAACCAAGCAATCACTATAGTCTCTCAAGATGCTAAAAATTTAACACTTAAAGTATCAGAAAATAATAAAAACATTGCCTTAAAAGTTGTGCCATTAAGTGATCAAAATTCTGAAATCATGATTTCTGCGAGTGCTCCTGCGGATGGAGATGCGTCAAGCACCTCAACTGCAGCAAATGCAATTCTAAAAATTTGTGCCCAAATGAATAAAAAATGTTCATTAGGGGCAAATTAGTGTGGTAAGTAGCTCATTTTATTCAAGGTAGGCGGATGATCAATCTAAATCTTAAAAGTATCACCTTGTCTTTTTTTGCTGCTGTTCTATTGTTTATTTTTGGAATTCATGCACGCGCAGATGAGGATCAAGGGGGAATAAAAGTAACCCAAATAGTTAAAACGACCCAAGAGTGGGATGGCAGTCCATTACCCCCTTATCCCTCAAAAAATCCTGAGATTACTATTCTTAGTTATGAAATAGCCCCAGGCACGAGACTGCCAATGCATAAGCATCCAGTAATTAATGCAGGGGTTATGCTGCAAGGAAAATTAACGGTTATTACTAAAGAGGGAAAGCAGCTGGTACTTAATCCCGGTGATTCGATTGTCGAGTTGGTCAATAAATGGCACTATGGCGTAAATCAAGGGTCTGAACCTGTTAAGCTCATCATGTTTTATGTAGGAGAAGTAGGGACGCCATTGGTAATTAAAGAGGCTAATTAGGCATTAATACTGAATCAATGCGCAATTTAAAATGAAGGTTTCTAGTGAAAAAATATTCAATTCCTAAAAATTTCTTGATATTTTTAGGAATTCTTTTACTTCTTCAAAGCAACGCGCATGCAGCAAATGATACTGTGTCACACGGTGAATACATTATTAGAATAACGGGCTGTAATGATTGTCATACGCCTGGCTATGCGCAAAAAGGCGGAAATATGCCTACCAGTCAGTGGTTAACAGGAAATTCAATTGGTTATAAAGGAGATTGGGGAGTTTCGTATCCTGCAAACTTGCGCTTATTAATCCAGAATTTAACCGAAGATCAATGGGTTATTTTTTCAAAGCATTTAGAGGCTAGACCACCCATGCCTTGGTTTACGATTCAAATGATTTCCGAGTCAGATTTACGTGCTACCTATCAATTTATAAGATCCTTAGGGCCTGCTGGCGTTATGGCACCGAATTTCGTTCCGCCAGGGGGCGAAATAAAGACGCAATACATTGATTTTGTACCAGTTAATGCTAAGCACTGGCATGGCTTTTCCCATGTTACTTCTAAGTAATGAAAGCTTAGGCTTTATATATTCCATGGGCCCCAAGCACCGAAACAAAGACGGTGAATAAGCTCAATGTTAGGATGATTGCATGCACCATTTGGGTTTTACGAAGATTCCCTATGCTGTGCCCATTCTTCACAATCCGGCCATGATCTTTGATGAAAAAAGGCTCAATTAAAAAGAGCGCAAGAATAAACATCAGCCAGATTAGAACCATGGCATGCATCCAGAAATAGCGAATTTCCCAAAATCGATTCCAAATGTCTAGCTGATAAATCATATAGAAGCCACTTAAGCCGACCAGCAGTGTTAAAGCCCTAGCAATTTGGGCAAAACGATTTTCAATGGCATTAAATATTTCGCTTTCATCACCTCTGAATGAGGAGCTTCTAAGGGCGGGAATAAGCACGATTGTGACGAATGCAACCCCACCTATCCAGATCACAATACTGAGAATATGAATTGCGCGAGCAATAGAGAGTTCATTTATCGAAGTAATGATATTGAATCTTAGTATTAATTCAACCTACTTTACCATCAGGTCTTGGCGTCATGAGTAAAGGAAGGTATTTAATCAAATACAAGGCAAAAACACTTACCCAGCACAAGCCTGCGATCACTAAAAATGGATAAAACGAGTTATATAGATTCGAGTTACCCAGTAACCAGAAGAAGAGGGCGGCTTGAATTCCGATGTAGCAGGTAGCCTCAATAAGCCCTGCAACAAGTGGTCTTCCTGTGTGACCCAAGGCAGTTCTGGTGATCATGGCAATAATTAGTCCACCAGTTGCCCCAATGCCAAAGACATGCAGAGCAGGATAGATGTTGATTAATCCTAAATCTGCGAGGCCGAGGAGAAAAAATCCAACTGAAATCCATGAATATGAAAGATGCATGATCCATAGCAGCGGCTTACCTTTTGTTGCCAATGGCCGCCAACCCCATAATAAAATGAGATGTAAGCTCGCAATTAGAAAACAGGCTATAGCATTTAGCAGAACAATGGGGCTCAATATTTGCAGTAGAAACGTGAGCGCACTACCTAAGATTGTTAGCTTAGTGAGGCTTTGATTCCGATTTTGCTTAAGCCCATCAATAGCATTGGCAGTAAAGCTAGGGATAATTCGATTGCTAATCATTATTTCGATCATGATGATCATATATAAAGCTGCAAAGAGAATCTGATTGACATCAAGCTTTAAATATCCAAATAAAGTCAGATAATAAAGCGCATTGAGGCATCCTAAGATTATCAAAATGAAGGGGAGAAAAAGATTACGGTACATTTGCGCTTTTAAAATCAAGCGCCCAATCACAATGGCAATCATCGGTAGATAAAAAATATCGACCAAAATAAATATGGAGCCAGTAAAGGCACCTAATCTGGCGATAGCCCATAAGGCAACTAACAACAATAAACCCCAACCCTTTGGCGTATTGAGACCAGTCCAGGCCCTTACTGCCGTGAGAGCAAACCCAGTAATAACAGTAGCTGCAAAACCAAAAATCATTTCATGGGCATGCCAAACCATGCCGGATATTCCATCGAGACTTCTGATGCCGATATTTTGTAATTCTAGAAGCCACTCAAATATAGTAAAAATAGCCCATAAAGAGGCTAGCAAATAAAATGGTCTAAATCCTAATGCCAATACAGTTATTTTTTGCCCTCTCATGAAATATTCATTGAATAACCATTTAGCGACTTATTGCCGCTGATTTTGGCATTTGCGATATTACTTCTAGAGGGAAGACAGATAACTTTTTTGATTTCAATTTTTTATCAAGATCATCGAGTAGCGTTGGATATGAAAGCAGGGTAGGGTTAAAGGCAAGAGAAATGGATCCTGTTTCTAGAGAAATGCGACTGGTATTGGGATCTACACCTGGAATATCGCCCATTATTTTTTGAATCTCCTGCTTTGAAACGGTATTAACTACTAATGGGCCTTCAATCCCAAAAAATGCTACTACATGCTTTTCTCGCACAGCTTTCGCCACTATTACATGGTCATATACTGCAGCTACTTTATCCTCGATGCAGTGGCCGCAAGCTATTACCGATGATGTTGTCAAGAGCAATAGACTTGCAAGGATATAAGCGACTTTCATCTTAATGCGCGCCACTAGCCTTTGTGGTGCCAGCAGGTTGAGCATCAACCCAATGGAAGTACTTGAGGTATTGCTGAACTTCAGCGCTAGTCAGGTTTTGATTAGGCATGGGAATGTTGTTATATTCCTTGAGCATGGCTTTTGCATCGGCATCGCTAGCTAACATCTTTTCTGGGCTCAAAAGCCAGCTAGTAATCCAAGCATCATTGCGGCGTTTTGTTAAGTTGGCTAAGTCAGGACCTAATTTCTTGCCCTGGCCAATTGAATGACAAGCTAAACATTTACTTTCAAAATCTTGCTTGCCTTTTACTGCCAATGGATCAGTAGGAGTTGAGGTTGCTCCCATATTGTGATGTTCTAAATCTTCACTGGGTTTTTTGGTTGTCGTTTCAGTACTAATTAAGCCGATGGCGCCAGATGAAGCATTGGCAAAATGGTGATCAACCATGATGTATTTACCTGCTTCTGGGATGATCATTTCGACGATTGCAGAGTTAGATGATCCAAGTAAAACTGTCTGCATTCCACGGAACTGATTGTCCGGGTTTCCCTCGATCCAGACACGATCGAAAATCGTTCCAACGACGTGAAAACTCGATGTCTTGCTAGGGCCAACATTCAAAACAAAGAGCCGTACTTTTTCACCCGGTTTAGCAGCTAAAGGATTTTTAACCATGCCATTATGCTGACCATTAAATACGGTGTAGTTTGGCATCGCCTTTTTTAGATTATCTGTATCTAAAACATAAAGCGGTTGACCATCAATTTTTTTGCCTGCTGGATCTGGTTTTAAGTAGAATTCACTTTGAATGACCATATATTCACGGTCTACTTTGGTTGGGTAGCCCTCTTTGGGCTCAACAATCACAGCACCATACATTCCAGAAGCTATATGTTCCAAAATCATTGGTGTGCCACAGTGATACATAAAAACACCTGGGTAGTTCACGGTGTATTCAAACTCAATTGTTTGGCCTGGAGCTACAGAGCGATATTTATCTTGTGGTGAAACCATTGCGGAGTGAAAGTCCATTGAATGCATCATCGGCGCACTCGTTAATTGCACTCCAGGCATGACTTCATCACTTCTATTTGTCATGCTAAAGCGAATTTTGTCGCCAACGCGAGCACGAATGGTAGGTCCTGGAACTGAATCTCCAAATGTCCATGCGCCAAATCGCACCCCAGGAGCAATTTCAATAATCTTATGGGTAGTATCTAAGCGCACGGTTTTAATCGGGGATGGATCTAGGGGCTTGAGCTCGCTTGTCATGTTGAGCGAGACCCCTTCCGCAAATGCCCCGGTATGACGTTCAGAGCTTATTTTTGCTGGCGTAGGCTTTAGATCCATGCGGCTAGTATCATAGGGATCAGATTTTCCACAGCCAAACAATAATGAAAATAGGATGAAACAATAGATTACATTTCTTAATTTCACATATACCTTATTTATTATTTTTATAATCATTAAACATATTGAAACGAGGATATATAAGAAAGCGAAGAATAGCTCTATGAAAATTCCATAAAAGTTGCGATCATTTGATCTAGATCAACCTTTATGCGCCTTGAGTTTGACGTTGCCCTAATTACTTAGCTTGGAACAGATATTGAGCCTGAAAGTAGATAAGTCATTAGCTCTTGTACGGATTTAATTTCAGAGCCAAAAGGAAGCTTCCCAGAGCCTCTAAAGAACAAGCCCTTATCTAAATTACCCTCAAGAGCAAAGCCCAAATGCTTATCGATACAAAATTGACCTACAGCAGCATTTCCGTCACGGAGTCCGCATTCAATTAAGCAATCAAAGCTCATAGTGCAATGGGCTTTTTTGTGAGCTACGGCCTTCAGTTTTGGTTCCGTTGCCAAATACTTGATCAACCATGGTGTTTTAATTGCCCTTGCGGGAAGTCCAGCCACGCTAATAAATTCCACGATATCTTCTAACTGTGCTTCTGCAAGCGTCTTTTTAAAGTTGGGATGTGCGGCGCTCTCATGGGTTACGGCAAAAGCAGTTCCGATTTGCACACCGGCAGCACCATAGCCTTGAACCCGTTTGATATCTTCAAGGCTACTAATTCCACCGGCTGCGATCAAGGGAATGAGTCCCTCAAGGCCGGCGCTCTTGAGGAATTCAATCGATTCCGTGATGGAGTTAATAAAGTCATATTTTGGATTATTTAAATCATCAATCTTATTTGTTCCCAAATGACCTCCCGCTAAGCGTGGATGCTCCAAAATAATGGCATTTGGTAACCGACCTTTTCTTTCCCATTTTTTCACTATGAGCTGAAGGCCTCGTGCATCAGAGAGAATGGGAATGAGATTAACCTTTGGAAAATCTTGTGCTAGATCTGGAAGATCTAGGGGTAGGCCAGCACCAACCACTACAGTATCAATACCTGACTCCAGAGCCTTAGTTATGTAGGGTTGATATTCGCTCACTGCCCTCATTACATTGACCGCCAACATGCCATAACCCTGGGCTAGCTCACGTGCGGCCATGATTTCACGCTCTAGAGCGATAAGGTTGACTGCATTGATAGCGGCTTTAGTTTTAGCCGACGGGGGTAGATGGTCAGTTTTGGCCATTAAATCGGCGTGCAGTCTACGTAAATCTATCGATGAGATTGTTCCCATTCCGCCGAGACTGGCTACTTTCCCCGCTAATGCATGTGCTGAAATACCAACTCCCATTCCCCCTTGAATAATGGGAAGTAAATTCGTATTTCCAATCTTCATAATTCCGAGGCCACCTTCATGAAACCTTGCTAGCATGCCCGGCTCGATAGCGTTCAAGCGCTCTGCCCGATTCCATTCTGAAAATCGGTTAAAAACAGCTTTGATTTCATAGCTACCCTAAGGTGAAATTTTTGTTAACGTCAACGGCTAGCTATTCAAGATATATAAGAAAAGAAAATTTTGTTGTAATTCTTGCCCGAAACTGCATGGTCTTTTGATGTGGATCAATAGACCTATCCCTTTAGAATGGGAGATGACATAAATGCACTATCGTCAATCAAATAAGCTTGATATTTTTCAAAGCAGTTTTTTGATGTCTTCCCTAATATTTTTAGGAGAGGTAGTCGAGGCATATCGTTTGACGGGCAAACCATTGCGATCAATCAAAAACTTGGTGAAATTCCACTTAATGGCCTCAGTGCCAAGTAAACCTGGTGCTGCAGCTTTGAGATATTCAAATAAGGGATGGGTATGAAGTCCATTGACATCCGTTTTTTTAAACACTGGAAAAGTAACGCCAAATTTTGTATTACAAAATGCCTGAATTTGCTCATCATTTCCCGGTTCTTGCCCGCCAAATTGATTACAGGGAAAGCCCAGTATCTCAAGGCCTTGGCTATGAAATTCATCATACAGGGCCTGCAGTTCATGATATTGAGGGGTGAAACCACACTCACTTGCTACGTTAACAACAAGTAGAACTTTGCCAGCATAGTCGTGCGTGTTTTCAGAGTTTCCATTAAGACGCTCTAAAGCGATATTGGGGAGCACGATATTAATCCACTTAGTTAGTAAAAATTAATTTTCTATTTAAAGTACTTATTTTTGGAAAAAACCAAAAAAGCCACACTTACTATTCCGATAGAAAATAATATATAGGAGTTAGTGCGCACAAGAATAATAAAACCAAGTAATGTTAAGCCAAAAGCAAATAAACCTAACTTATCTCTAGACATCAGCTCTTCCTTTTTTCTTGTTTTTGTTGCAAACAGAAATTACCCATAAAAAACAAATATTTAAAGGTAATTGTAACTATACTTAGACTAATTAGAAATTTATATATGAAAAAGCTGATCTATTTAGTTTTATTTATTTGTGCCGGTGCCATTGTGCTTGCTTGTGGTAACAGCGGAGAAACCAATTCTTCGAGTGCCACGGGATCATTCTCGGCGGTCGGTATGATGACTTCGCCTCGTTCCATGCCAACGACGGATTTATTGCTTGATGGACGGGTACTAGTAGCAGGGGGTATAGGATCTGCGGCAATCGCAGTTGCTTCAGCTGATCTCTACGATCCCACAACAAGGACATTTAGTGCAACTGGATCTATGTCGTTCCCGCGTGATGCTGCAGTCTCTGCGCGACTTTTAAATGGGCGAGTTTTTGTAGCTGGAGGCGAAGATAGCAGTGCAACTGCTATTGCCGCGGTAGAACTCTACAATCCTACAACCGTGACGTGGACACTGACAAGTAATATGAGCACTGCGCGTGTTAACCCCACAGCAACCTTACTTAATAATGGTAAGGTGCTAGTTGTTGGTGGGTATAGCGTTGATAGTGACTGTTGTGCACTAGCCAGTGCCGAACTCTATGACCCCACTACTGGAACCTTCTCACCAACTGGATCCTTATCTACCGCACGTCGTAACCATACTGCAACGTTACTGAGTAACGGCAAGGTATTAATAGCGGGGGGTTATAACGGCGCCTATTTAGATGCACCAGAAATTTATGATCCGAGCACTGGCGTTTTTAGTGTGACTGGTTCAATGGGTACAGCGCGACGCTTTCCAACTGCTAATCTTTTATTGGATGGTAAAGTGCTGATTGCAGGCGGTTACGGTAGTAGCTCAACTACTCTCGCATCTGCGAGCCTATATAACGTCCAAACCGGTACCTTCTCATTTACGGGCTCAATGATCAATGCAACAGGGCGC
>CAILUH010000272.1 GCA_903837335.1 uncultured beta proteobacterium
AACGCTGCTTTCCAGATCTTAGTGCTAAAGAAATTTCCTCTTTAGCCGTTTCGCATTGGCGCTTATTGGGTCGTAGCTTGTTAGAACGCAGCATCATTTGGCGCGGCTCAATAAAGCAACTGAGTAACATGATTGAAGTTCGTACTGCGGTTGATTTAGCAGACCGCAAGCCCCGCATTCTAGTCAACCCACACTTTGTGGGAATTGAGGGCAGTATTATTATTAGCGCACTGGCTAATGAACACAACTGGCCGCGCACTTCGGGATTTTTTCAGCGCATGAAAACCCCCTTCTTTAATCAAAAAATTATTACTTGGCGCAATCGCTTCGGAGGAAACTCGATAGAGCGCGAGGGCAATATGATTCAGTTAATCCGCGAAATACGCGATGGTAATTTTGTGATTATTGCGCCTGATATTGATTTAGGGATTAAAGATTCCGCCTTTGTGCCTTTTTTTGGCATCCTCACAAACACGATTACTGCCGTTTCCCGTCTAGCACAAGTGACTAAAGCCGAAGTTTGTATTATGAGTACCACCTTAAAAGCCGATAAATCTGGTTATCTTTGTGAAATTCGTGCACCGCTTGTAGACTTTCCTAGTGCCGATGTCAATGCCGATACTGCCTTCTTAAATCAGCAAATCGAAATCCTGGTACGTGAGCGTCCAGCAGAATACTATTGGGTACATAAACGCTTCAAAAATAGGCCCAGTGGCGATAGTGGTTTTTATTAATCTATGTATAAAGTAAATAATGCCTACCAATGATCCCCCGGAAAAAGTACGGGTTTCTAAATTATTATCAGAGCTTGGGCTATGCTCACGTCGTGAGGCGGATGGCTATATTGAACAAGGCCTAGTGAGCGTTGATGGCGAATTCGTTTCTGAACTTGGTACGCGCGCATTTCGACATCAAAAAATCGAACTTCATGCGGCAGCCCAACGACGGCAAGAAGCGCGCATTACAGTAATTTTAAATAAACCCATTGGCTTTATTTCTCATTTAGATGATGATCAAGCTTATCAGCCGGCAGCCTCCCTGATTACAGCGGAACACTATTTTGCCAATCCGTTAGAACCCAATCGTAGTGGACGTTTTAATACTCGGGGCCTAGCCCCAGCTGGCCGACTTGATATTGATTCGAGTGGGATGCTGGTTTTAACCCAAGATGGTCGCATTGCTAAGCTACTCATTGGTGAAGATAGCCCGATTGAAAAAGAATATCTAGTGCGGGTAACGGGTAATTTGTCGAACGCTGGTCTTGAACAGCTGAACCACGGACTATCACTCGATGGGCAATTACTTAAACGCGCTAAAGTGAGCTGGCAAAATGAAGATCAATTGCGCTTTGTCTTGCGCGAAGGGCGCAAAAGGCAAATTCGGCGGATGTGTGAACTCGTTGATCTGAAGGTAGTTGGATTAAAACGAATTCGTATTGGGCAAATTAGCTTGGGGCCCCTTCCTTTGGGGCAATGGCGCTACCTCAAAGCGGACGAGCGGTTTTAATTACGCGCGCACTTATAATGAGCGCTGTTCTGATATTCAAAAGATAGCGCCCCATCGAAACACATTCACCCAATAGCACGGCCGCAGAAGTTCAGCGGCGACGTAGCTTTGCCATTATTTCCCACCCAGATGCGGGAAAAACGACTCTGACAGAAAAATTGCTACTGTATGCAGGCGCAATTCAGATTGCCGGGAGCGTTAAAGCTCGTAAAGCCAGCAGACACGCAACTTCCGACTGGATGGAGATTGAAAAGCAGCGCGGTATTTCTGTGGCAAGTTCAGTCATGCAAATGGAATATCGTGATTGCATTATCAATTTGCTAGATACCCCTGGCCACCAAGATTTTTCGGAAGACACCTATCGTGTTTTAACTGCGGTTGATTCAGCCCTCATGGTCATTGATGCTGCCAATGGGGTCGAATCACAAACCTTACGCCTACTGGAAGTGTGTCGGGCACGTAATACCCCGCTAGTAACCTTTATTAACAAAATGGATCGAGAAGTCAAAAGTCCACTCGATTTAATGGATGAAATTGAAACCGCCCTTGGTATGGCGGTGGTGCCATTTACTTGGCCCGTCGGCATGGGTAAATCATTTGCAGGAGTGATTGATATTGCCCAATCTAAAATGCGTTTATTTAAAGCGGGCGAAGATCGGGTTTCCGAAAGTAGCAACACATTTATTGATATTCATGATCCTGAATTAAAAAAACGGCTTGGTAGTGATTTAGATGAAGCGCTTGCTGCCGTCGATTTAATTCGTAACGCTATGCCAGCATTTGATCGGGCCGCGTTTTTGGCTGGCAAACAGTCGCCCGTTTTTTTTGGCTCCGCAATTAACAATTTTGGCGTACGGGAAATTCTAAATACTTTAGTTGAGCTTGCGCCAGCCCCTGGCTCGCGCAAGGCATTACAACGCGAAGTAGAGCCTGCTGAACCTAAATTTTCAGCGATGGTCTTTAAAATTCAAGCCAATATGGATCCTGCGCACCGTGACCGCGTGGCCTTTCTACGAATTTGCTCTGGACACTTTAAACGCGGCATGCGTTTAAAAATTTGTCGTAATGGTAAAGAAATCCGTACCAATAATGCGCTGTCTTTCTTATCGCAGCGCCGCGATATATTAGATGAAGCTTTCCCTGGCGATATTATTGGTCTTCCTAATCACGGCTTGCTGCGTTTGGGCGATAGCTTAAGCGAAGGTGAAGAATTGCAATTTACTGGCCTGCCTTTTTTTGCGCCAGAAATTTTTCGTATGGTTGAATCAGCGGATCCAATGCGCTCTAAACAATTGCGTATTGGTCTAATGCAGTTGGGTGAAGAAGGGGCTATTCAAGTTTTTCGTCCCATTGTTGGTGGCCCGATGTTACTGGGTGCTTTTGGTCAACTGCAGTTTGAGGTTGTCAGTCATCGCTTAAAAAGCGAATATGGAGCAGAGGTACGCTTACTGCCTGCACGTTTTAATTTGGCGCGCTGGGTTAGTTCGGACGACCCACTCATCCTCAAAAAATTTATTCAAGAAAATTCCCATCGCATGGCTGAGGATGTGGTTAATGCGCCCGTATTTCTAGCGGCGCATAAATCTGAACTTGATGTTGCTCAACAACGCTGGGAAGCGATTCGATTTCATGCCTTACGCGAACATGCCGGCCTGGTTTATCAGTCTGCGCTGGCAGGATAAAGCGCTGAGTTGTACGTATGCTGTAAATTATGGGCTGCTTTTAAGTCTCGCCCGAATGATTGGCCAATAAATATTAATTCCTAAACCTGCTATCACTAAAGTGGCAGCAGCAATTTTCCAAAGCGGCAAAGGCTCGCTCAAGAAAATCGCAGCTGAACCGATTCCCAAAACGGGTACCAACAATGAGATGGGCGCAACTACTGCGGCCGGATGGCGGGCTAAAAGCCAGGCCCAAGCGGCAAACCCGAATAAGGTATTGCCCCAAGACTGCCATAAGATGGCTGCCCATAAGGTGCTGTTAAGGCCGCCTAAACTAGTCTGAATTAAATCCCACCCCTCAAAGATCAGTGACAGAACAATTAGCGGGATGACGCTAAAGATGCTCGACCAAACCACGTAGGCGAGCATATTGACTTTGCCTGCGTTGCGACTAACCGTGTTGCCTATACCCCAAGATAACGCGCCCAGCAAGACCAAAGCCAAACCGAGGAAATCCGTATCTTGATCAGTATGGCTGGCAATGATTCCTAATCCTACGAGGCAAACCAACAAAGCGAAGAATTGGAATTGACGAATCTGCTCACGCGCAAAGTACATCGCTAGGCCAATGGTAAAGAAGGCTTGACTTTGGACTACTACCGAAGAAAGCCCAGCAGAAATATGGCTTTGCACAGCGATGTATAAGAGGCCAAATTGACCAACCCCAATAAAAAAACCGTAAGCGGCTAAATTTAGCCAGGATACTTTTGGCTTTGGTAAAAAAAAGATCGCTGGCAATAAGGCGAAGACAAAACGTAAGGCAGCGAATAATAAAGGTGGCAGAGTAAAAAGTGTGAGCTTAATCACCACAAAATTACTGCCCCAGACGGCCACTACTGCTAAAGCTAATAGAAAATGGCTGGTGGGTAATTTTTCATTACCCATGCAGGGGCTTTTGTTGTATTAATTCTGCTAGTCGCTGAGCAAGCATCATGGTGGGTGCCGCCGTATTACCGGAGGTAATAGCGGGCATTGCCGCAGCATCAGCTACTCGTAAACCGTAAATTCCTTTAACACGTAATTCTGCGTCCAATACCGCATGCGGATCTTCCTTTGCTCCCATCTTGCAAGTTCCTACCGGATGAAAGATGGTCGTCCCAATATTACGGGCAGCCTCTATTAGCTCAGCCTCGCTTTGAAATTCCAAACCAGGCTTAAATTCCTCTGGTTGAAAGGGTGCAAATGCAGGACTACCGATAATTTTACGAGTTAAGGTTAAGGCCTCAACTGCAACCCGACAATCTTCTGGGGTTGATAAGTAATTGGCGGTAATTACCGGCGCTGCGTTGCAATCAGTCGAACCAATGTGTACGCTGCCCCTCGACGTGGGTCTTAAGTTACAGACGCTTGCAGTAAACGCATTAAAGTCATGTAAATTTTCGCCAAATTTTTCAAGTGATAAGGGCTGCACATGGTATTCCAAATTAGCGCGCTTTTGCTCTTGCGAACTATAGGCAAAGGCCCCCAATTGCGATGGTGCCATGGCCATAGGGCCAGAACGCTTGAGGAGATATTCCATACCAATCATCGCCTTGCCCCAAAGCGATTTGGCTTTGGTGTTAAGGGTTTCAAGGCCTTTAATTTTATAAATCATGCGTAACTGCAAATGATCTTGTAAATTTTCACCAACCCCCGGCAAATCTGCGTGGACTGGAATTCCTAATTGTTGGAGGTGGGGTGCTGCACCAATACCAGAACGTTCTAAAATTTGTACGCTACCAATAGCGCCTGCGCATAAGATTACTTCTTGCGCACAAACTACGGTTTGCAAGTGCTGGTCTTTAATGAACTCTACGCCCTCACAACGCTTAGTAGAGGGATTAATCGTCAGCTTTAGCACCACCGCTTCAGTAATAACGTGAAGGTTCTTCCTGCTGGCAGTATTTTTTAAAAATGCTCTAGAAGCATTTAAGCGCCAGCCTGATTTTTGATTCACATCAAAATAGCCCACGCCAAAGTTATCCCCACGATTAAAGTCTTCACTTACAGGGATGCCCTGTTCTTGCGCCGCCTCTTTAAATATCTCTAAGATCGGCCAATTTAAGCGCTGGCGCTCGACCCGCCATTCGCCACCAACCCCATGCCAGCTATTTTGGCCGCCATAATAATCTTCAAATTCTTTGAATCTGTTTAGGGAAGGTTGCCAGCCCCAAGCAGCATCGCCAGTTTCCTGTGCCCAGAAATCATAATCTGCAGCCTGACCGCGCATATAAATCATGCCGTTAATGGAGGATGATCCACCCAATACTTTGCCGCGCGGATAAATTAAACTGCGCCCATTTAAGCCCGGGTCAGGCGCAGTGCGAAAGCGCCAATCGGTGCGCGGGTTATCAATACAATATAAATAGCCCACGGGAATATGAATCCAGAGATAATCATCTTTTCTCCCGGCCTCTACTAGTAATACGGAAATTGTGGGGTCTTCCGTCAGGCGTTTAGCCAACAAGCAACCCGCACTACCGGCGCCAATAATGATGTAGTCGTATTTTTTATCTTTCATGCAATCAATTTCAATTTATTAATTTAAGGCCGAATGGTTCGGCTGGGTTTTTTAAATTAATTACAGTTAAAAATATTAACAAATTGACTTTCATTTTCCTTAAACGATGCTTTTTTGCCGTACTTCATGCAATAGGCATTGGCTTGTTCGGTTAACGTCTCCATCGATTCATTGCCGCTACTAATTAAGGTAACTTGATTCGAGTTCGATGCGTTAGTGAGGATATTGGCACAAGCAGTCATTCCCAGGATAAAAAAAATGAGCGCCAAACGCATTGCCATATTTTTCTGATTCATTTTCAGCAGCCTTAACTTTGGTTATTGTGATTGATTTTAGCTTGCTCACTCTTTGTCTCGTTGGCTTTGCTAGAATAAGTCGTAAATTGTTAAAAAGTGAACCTCGGTTATTAATAAAGGCGTGGCATGAAAAAATTGAGCAAAAAAGCGAAGCTCACCATTGGTTGGACTGTCTTAATGACGGTAATAGGTACCGCAATTTTGCATCAATTGGCTTTTTTCTTATTAGGTTGTGTTTCAATTGCCCTGCTTCTCATCGCCAATCAAATGGGGAAGCTTGACTAATCGCTGCTAGGTACGAGCAAGAAACCAATCAATACAGCGGCCAAGCCTACTATCACGCTACCAAGCACATAAGTGCCCGCAATTAAAAATTCTTTCTCACGTAGCAAATAAAATGTTTCAAGTCCAAAGGCAGAAAAGGTTGTAAAGCCCCCCATGATTCCAGTAATTAAAAATAAGCGCGAGTGGGATGAAAACATTTCAAATTTTAAAATGAGGCCGGCTAGAATACCAATCACTAAACAGCCGATCACATTTATTAAAAATGTGCCCAATGGAAATCGCCAATCTAAGGTTTGATGAAGCACAAAGCCAGACAACTTGTAACGGCAAACCGAGCCAACAGCGCCGCCTAGAGCCACTAAAATGATCGGGTGAATAGCTTCAAACATGAATTAAGCTCACAATTAGTATTTGTACAGTATATAAAAAATATTTTTTAGTCTATCTTTTGTAATATTTCTGTTAATGCATTCGCTGCATACGTGGGTTGGCGGTAAGTCTAAACGCTTACAGCTGTAGCGCAAGGCTCTTGCTGTAATTTCTCAAAAAGATAAGTAGTATTGGCTACCGGTTGGGCTTGGATCGCTGATGGTGATTAGACGGGTTAGAGTGCCGTAGGCGTCAAAGGCAATTAAGTTATACATTGGTCTATTTTCCTTGAAGTACCTACTAAATGCTATTATTCTCGCCTGAGATCACCATCCTGTGCCCCCATGGGGGGATTAATCAAGCCTATCTTCCTAAGCTAGCCTTTCTTAAGCCATCGCTAATAATATTGAGGGCTTTTTTATGGCTGTTGGACAAAACCAAAGAACTAGAAAAAATGATTCTATGCTCACTAAAACTGGGAAACCACGCTTAGGACCGCTGAATCATGCACAATTAACTAAGCTAATTGAATCTTCAAGCAAGCCTAAAGATAAAAATAAGCTAGTTCGTGCACTTGCTAAGCAAAAACCATCTGCAGCTACGCTTGCCGCAGCTGCCGCAGCGGTGTCTGCAGCAACAAATGCGGCCAGTGCCGCCGCCGCGGAGGCTGCACTAGCAGCCAGTGCGCCAGCTGCAGAGGCTCCAGCTGAGGAAACTGTTGCTCCTGCCGCAGAATTAACGCCAAATCCAGCAAGCGACTAACTATTCAGTTTGTGAAAACCTAATTACAGGCTACATAGGCTTTTGCATTATTAGTCAGCGAATGTTTTGCAATTTCGAGGAATTGCTGCTGTAGCTCGTTTTTAATATAGCTACTAATAATAAAATTCGGCACAATGGTATTTGGCTCAATAAAACTTTGATAAACAAAATTGGTTCCTGTTTCATCTGGTTTTAAGCGCCAAGTTCCTTTAAACATTTTAGCGTCACCAGCGATTTGCTTAAAGTCTGTGCCTCTAAAAGGGAGCTCGGTGTATTCGATGGTTGTTTTGACGGTAACTGAGAAAAATAAAATAGATTCCTTAATAGTGCGATTGACGATAGCCTCGGAGTCTGATTTACGCGTCACCTCGGACTCAAGTACGCCAGAAATTTTTTTGGCAGCCGCATAATCGGTTAAATATCGATAAGAATCACAATTATTTAATGGCGTCTTAAAGCTGGCATTAATTTCAAATATATCTCCCGTATTGCTGACATTCACTTTGACCTGATGGTCAAAACTCTGCGCTAAGGCAGAATGGCTGATGGGCCATAGTAACGCGATGAAAAGGCTAACAACGGGTTTCATGCTTTGAGCGCCTAGTGAAAAGTTTAATGCCTTATGCAATACCTTTATTTTAGGTAAGAATTTTATTTTCTGCTGAGGGTATAAATTTAGCTGCAAAGTAAGCTTTACTCACCAAGGGTTTAGATTTATTTGGTTTAGTATTTAATTAATAAATACTAAATAAGAATAAACATGTGCTTACCAAGCTATCCTCCCTTTGGCCCAAAGATTTACGCCACTGGGGCTCCCAAGGAAAGCGAATTTATATTTGCCATTTTGTGGCTTGTTGCGTAATATTGCGTAACCCCCAATTATTATTGGATATTGCAGTTATCAATAAAACAATATACTTATTAAATCTGTAGCGAAATAAATTACGATAAGGAAAAAATGTCAGATCATAATCAAAAAAATAATCCGGCCGATGAAAATGTTGACGCATTTTCACTAGAAAATATTATTGAAAAATTTATTTTTAATAGCCGTTGGATTCTTTCGATTTTTTATCTTTTTTTAGTGCTTACCTTAGTTTTAGTAGCAATAAAATTCCTGCACGAGTTTCAGCATTTTGCGCTTAATTTTTGGGAAGACTCTGAAGCAAAATTTTTAACCGGCGTGCTTTCGCTAGTAGATAAAACGCTACTAGCAAACTTATTGCTATTAGTTATTTTTTCGGGCTATGAAAATTTTGTTTCCGTCATTGGCGTTGCAAGACGCAGCACTGATCGGCCCAAGTGGATGGGTGGGGTTGATTTTGCGAGCCTCAAACTGAAGCTGATTGGCTCGATTGTGGCACTGTCGGGCATAAACCTCTTGGCAGCTTTTTTAGAGATTGAAACTACAGATAAGGTTGATTTAGCTTGGCAAATTGGCTTGCATGTCGTGTTTTTATTTACCGGTGTGTTATTTGCCCTATCTGAGAAAATTGCATCGTCTGCTGAAAGTCATCATTAGTCATCCTCTGCTTTCTGCACTTTTTAGAGACGTTAGGCTTAGGGCGCTGAATACCCATACTTTATAAAGAGCTCTTGGGCTTGTGCGCTTTGCAAATATTGATATACCTCTTTCGCTAGTGGCGTTGGATTCTTAATTAATACCATGCGCTGTTTAATTGGCTCATATAGTTTGTCATTAATCGTGCGATATTGGGTATCTTTTGTGAGGGCGGGTGACTGGGCTAAAGAGAGTGCAGTAATACCTAAATCTGCGGCCCCAGTCTTAACGTACATCGATGCTAAAGCCACATTATCTGCAAAGACTAGCTTGGGTTTTGCCAGCTCCCAAACGCCCATGGCCTGTAAATATTGAATTGCTGCCCGGCCGTAAGGCGCAAGCTCTGGCTTGGCTAATGCTATTTTATTGGCTTTATTAATTGTCTCAACAAGCCCCTCCCTATCTGCCCTGAGTGAAATTCCCGAGGAGTTATTAGTGATTAGTACAATTTTGCCCTGGGTATAAATTTTGCCCTGGTCGACTGTTTTGCCTAATTTGTATAGTTCAAGTGGATATTGCTCATCTGCAGAAACAAATAAATTAAATGGTGCGCCATTCATTATTTGGGTGGTGAAATTTCCCGAAGAGCCATAAATAATTTTTAACTCGCCTAATTTAAGCGTATTGTTAGCCGCAATAATGCTAGCAAAGGCTTCCTTAAGATTCGCTGAAACAGCAATCGTAGTTGTTTGACTCTGCGCAATACCGCCAATGGCCCATAAAATAATTAAAACTACGATGGCTTTGGCATGTGGTTTAATCATTTATGAAGTATAGTGCCCCTCCTTAATCTAATTAACTAGCCTTGCCTTATTTATGTTTCCAATTCTCATGTCTGTACGGCAAATAATTATCGCCAGATGGCGGTTAATTTTTTCGTGCTTAGTGGGGCTATTGATTGCTTTGTTTTTGTTGCCGGCGCAAACTTTAGATCCTATTGCTCGCTATATTATTGGGTGGAACTGTACTGCCTGGCTCTTTGTTGGATTAATTATTCACTTAATGTTTGGTGCAAATCACGCCTCTATTCGAGCGCGGGCATTAGTTGAAGATGAGGGAAAGTATCTCGTTTTAGGCATTACAGTTATTGCGACCATTACGGCCATTGCCGCTGTCATTGTTGAGCTTGCTTCTATTACAGAAATTCATGGAAATGCCCGTCTATTACATATTGCGTTAACCATTTCAACTATTCTTGCGACCTGGGTGTTTACACAATTTATTTTTGCCCTGTACTATGCACATTTTTTTTATTTTTCTTTAGGTAAAGATAAATTACAAGAGGGCTTAATTTTTCCTGGAACACCCCTACCTGATTATGCCGATTTTTTATACTTTTCCTGCGTGATTGGCACGTCAGCGCAAACTGCTGATGTTAGTTTTTCGAGTAGCGCATTACGCCGCATTGGAACGGTGCACTGTATTTTGGCGTTTTTTTTCAATACTACTATTTTGGCGCTGACAATTAATATTGGCTCTGACTTAATTTAGATCGACCCGGCTTAATGTCTTTGCTTTATTTTCATCATTAAAATACAGAGCGCAAATAGCAAAGTCAAGCCATTAGCAATAATCAATGGCCAGTTTTCCAGCGCAATTCCATAAACTAGCCACAGAGCTACACCGCTGGCAAAAATAAAATACATTCCCAATGAAATTCCCGCAAGATCTTTGGTACGAAAAGATTTGATTGCTTGCACTAAAAATGCTGCGGTTGTTAAAAAGGCTGCTAAATGCCCAATAAACTCAATATTAATCATCGTGCTATTGATTCTATTACAACGTAGCTTATCAGCCTTATGAATTTAATTTTTTGCAGTAATCTTGGCAGTCCGTTAAACAACTGTCTGGGTTAGCGCACCAGCTTCGTATAACCACTCCTTGCTTGCTTGACTTGGAATCATCTAAATTATCAACTTGCGCTGTTTGCGTCAATTCTTTTAGACTTCCATCTAATTTAAAGAATTTTTTTATCCGGCTTAAGCTTTGCCAGTTTTTATTCATCATGACCTACTCCCTTCAACTTTTATTTATTACCTTGAAGTAGTCATTTTCTACTATTGATCATTTGATCATTTGATCTAAATCAAAGGATTAGCTTGAATTGCAGAATTAGGCCTTTTTAAATGCTTCTATAGCCTGAGTAATTCGTATTAAATAGGCAGCAAAAGGGAGTGATTGTGCTAATTCAAAGCCACCAAGAGCTAGCTTACTAGCTAGCTCTGGATCGTTCTGCACCCGTCTAATGGCTTTTTCAAGTTCAGCCAAGTTACCCACTGGGTAGAGCAAACAATTTACTTCGTGTTGCCAACCAATATGCCTGTAAGGCGCTAGATCTGCCATCACCACGGGGATTTTCAAATTCGCCGCCTCTAACGGCGCCAAGGGGAAGCTCTCATCACCAGAAGGAAAGCAGAATAAATCAGCATTAGATAATTCGGCATTAATTTGTTCGTGGGGAACGGTACCAGCCCATTCATGGCAAGAAAGTTTTTGATTCATGTAACCAATAAATTCTGGGCCAAATGTGTTGGCATGCTGTAAATCTCCAATGAACTTACAGGAAATTGCCGTGTCTTGAGCAATTTTTTCAATGACCTTAGCTAAATCAATCTGTCGTTTTCTTGCATATACTGAACCCACATTGATGACTCGAAAAATGGGGCGCTTGGCGTCTATTTGCATTTCTTTTGCAGCAAGATGATTTGGGGATATGCCATTCGGTATAACAACCACCTTATTTTTTTCTAGGCGATAAATAAAACTGTGAAAAACCTCGTGCTTCTGCCAATCTGTTTGGAAAATAATTAAGTTGAATTTTGCAAAAAGCCGCGTTAAGTCGCCTGCGGTCATGGTTAAATTATCTAGTAAGGTTTCGCCTTCATGAACCCAAAGGACAGCTGGAATGCTCGCATTCAGCCTATCGATTTGTGGTGCATCTATTAAAGTATTAATTAGGACAACATCATAATTTTGAAGATCTACATTTTTAACTGGCTTTATACCATTCGCCTTAAACTCTGCTTGATATAAAAATTCCATAGCATCATTGACTGCTGCGTCTACCGTCCAACCCAATTCATTTACCCAATAATGAATGGTTTTATTCAACATAATTGCGGCGCCATCGGCACCATAGCTGTGGGTTAGAGAGAGGATTCGCATTGTCTTACTTATGTTATCCCTATATCGACTGGGCTTAAATTAGCCCTTGCTTGCTCGATCATTTTATAAAAGACATCTTCTAATTGTGTTGCAAATAATTGGGTATTAAATAACGGTAAGTTTATTTTATTGGCTAATAATTTTTGTTTTATTTTCTGAATTTTTTCAGGGCGGTTCCCAAATTCAATTGCTAAAGTTTCGTACGTATTTTGATTTTCTGCAATTAACTCTGGCAAGCCAATTGCTTGCAACAGGCTGGCCGATACTCTACCGGGGAAAGTACTGCCTTGCTTTGTCAACAATGGTAAGCCAGCCCATAAAGCATCACTAGCTGTAGTGTGGGCATTGCAAGGTGAAGTATCTAAAAATAAATCAGCTTGCTGATGGCGGGCAAGATGCTCGGCAAGGGGTAAACGATTTGCAAAAATAAGGCGAGCTGGATCGATTCCCTGTGCCTTAGCTGCATTGCTTAAATTATCTTTCGCTACTAAATTATCGGCTAGTAGCCATAAAACGCTTCCCTTTACTGCGCGCAATATATTCATCCAGGCGGTAAATATTTGTGGGGTAATTTTGTAATTATTGTTAAAACAGCAATAAACAAAGCCGGCCTCTGGCAAGCCTAATTCAGTGCGTGAAAATTTGCGGGTAGCAATTTTACGTTTGGCATCATTTACTTGGTATGAATTTGGCAAGTAAGCGATTTTTTCATCATAAAATTGTTTACTAGTAGGGGGTATTACAACGGGATCGGCGACGAGATAGTCAATATAGGGGGCCCCCAGAGTTCCTGGAAAACCTAAAAAATTGACTTGTATTGGACTGGGTTTATAAGCAAAAATACCTTGTCGCCCCTTACCAAAATAGCCATTTAAATTAACCAATATATCAATATCCATTTGCTTAATTAATTGCGCTACATCTAAGTCAGGTAAGTTGCGAATGTCAATGATTTGATCAAATGCATCTTCTATGCGCGCTCGAATTTCACTACTGTCTGCGACGCCATTATCAAAAGCGATAATTTCAAACTTTACTCGGTCATGGTTTTCATAGAGTCCTGTCATTAAAATTGAAGTGGCCTGCTCTCTAAATTCCCCACAAAGGTAGCCAATCCGAATTTTTAATTGATGTTTTTTTTGAATTTTTTCTGCAGGTAATGTTTGTCTAGGATAAAAATCAGCAGCGAATATTTCTGCGCATAACTGCAAATCGCGTTCTGATTCTGAAAAGGCCATGAGTCCAAATGGTTCAGCTACCTTATTACCAGCAAGTAGCCCCAGATGAATTTCGTTATATAGCTCGTCTAATCCTGCCCATTCGCAAATAAGCATTTTGTGGTGTAGCAGTATTCCGAGTAAGAAATTTTCTTGTGGCTTTATTTTGTATGCTTGACTATAGGCGACTAACGCGGCTTGATATTGCCCTAATTCGCTTAATGTTTTCCCCTTATTAAACCAAGGCTGAATAAAATTGGGCTCAATCTCTATTGCTTTGTCGTAGCAAGCTAAGGCATCGTCACTTTTACCCAAATGATCGAGGCATTTTCCATAATTTACCCAGGCATTCACGTTGTCAGGCGCCAATTGAGTTGCTTTAAGGTGATGCTGTAATGCTTCGCGCTCCTGCTGAGAGTCCGACAAGGCTTTGGCTAAGTTGTAATGTAGCTCACTATCATTGGGCGCAATTTTTACTGCTTTTTTAAAATATTGAATTGCTTCAGTATGTCTTTTTGCTAAACCACACACCACCCCCAGCAAATGAAATGCGGCACTATTTTTAGGTTGCGAGCGAATGCATTGCTGTAATAAGGATTCCGCACCAATGAGGTTGCCATTTTCCAATGCCATGATGGCTTGAAAAAATAGTGGGTGGGTTTGAGGATTCACTAATCTAGTCGCGTCGATTTTTCTGTCATTATTACAGCTGCTAGCCTTATTTGGGCTAAAGACGTTATTAAACCAAGGCTAAAGCCTCGATCTCAAGCAAAAAACCATGATGCAACTCGGGTACGGGAACTACGGCTCGGGCTGGCAGAGCGGTGTCAGCCCATTGAGCATAGATAGTATTGAAAAGCGGCCAGTAATTAATATTAGTAATGTAAACGCGTACCTGTACTAAATTCTCGATCTTCGTACCAGCCGCCTCTAATGCGGTCTGTAAGTTAATCAATACTTGCTTCGCTTGATCTTCAAAGCTAGCGGAATTCAATTTCTGACCTGCTGCTGTAATCGGTAGTTGCCCCGAAATAAAGGCCATCCCATTGGCAACTACAACATGGCTGTAGTGCCCTCCGGGAGAGGCCATTGTCTTAGGATTGCAGTACTTCATCTTTGCCATCAGCCATTACCAGCCATAAAAACGATCCCATGCGGGGCTAATGACCTGCTGATCATTAATGGGATGGTAGCTAGGAAATTGGGCTCCGGTTGCACAAGCATGATTAGGCAAAATGCGTAATTGTGTACCCACGGGAAAACGGGCAGTAATGACTTGATCGTTATCTGGCTTAACTTGACTTAAGATGCCGTGCTCCTGATTTGCGGCGATGAGTTGGTAGCCCTCAATTACGCGGCCGCTTGCATCGCAAACTTGCCCATATCCATAATCATTTGATTGTTTTTGCGTGCCGCGGTCGCGGCTCATTGCCATCCATCCTGCGTCAACAATTGCCCACCCTTTATCTACTTGGTGACCAATCACAGTAGTTAAAACGCTGAGCGCAATATCGTTTACAGAACATACTCCCACGTTTGACATTACTAAATCATAAAAAACATATACTCCCGCCCGTACTTCAGTTACGTCCTCGAGCTGCTGTGCTGATAGTGCAGTGGGGGTTGAGCCAATGCTGACATTGGGGCAAGGTAGTCCAGTAGCGCGCAGTCGGCTTGCTGCCAGCACACAAAGGCTGCGCTCTTGTTCAGCCAATATTTGTAGTGCAGCCGGGGTATTGAGGTCATAACTTGAGCCGGCATGGGTCATTACTCCGCCTAAGGTTCTTTTATGCCGATTCAAAATGTGGCCAATAGTAATTAATTCTTCGCTCGCGGGCTTCACGCCTGAGCGATGACCGTCCGTATCAATTTCAATCCAAACTTCAAAGGTTAGTTTATGCGCCTCAGAATAAGCCATGATGGCAGATGCAGATTCAACGCTATCGGCAATAATTTTTAAGGCACATCCCCGTTGTATTAATGCGGCTGCTTGATTTAGTTTTGGCGCAACCATGCCTACTGCATACAAAATATCGTTGATACCAGCAGCAAAAAATTGCTCTGCTTCTTTAAGCGTGGAGACGGTAATCCCTTTCGCCCCAGCAGCAATTTGCGCCTGAGCAATAGCAATACATTTTGTGGTTTTTACATGTGGCCGAAAGGCAACACCTAAATAATTCATGCGCTGCTGCATTGTTTGAATATTGCGCGTCATCCGTGTTGTATCTACTAATGCCGCAGGCGTAGTCAACTCATGAATGGTCATTATTCAATTTTTTGCTTTAAGTAGTTAATAACCCAAGCTGCGTCGCTATCACTTGGAAATATAGGGTAGTGCACGGCTTCAATTACGCCATTATTGGCAATAAGCGTAACTCGCTTTAATAAAGTTACCCCCGCAGCAACAAAGGTGGGCATATTTAATGCTTTTTGAAATTGATAATTCACATCGCTCACAATGGGAAAAGGGAGGTGCAAGCGCTCGGCCATTTCTTTTTGATATTCCGTCGTTTGAACGCTAAGGCCCAGTACCGCTGCGTTCAGTGCTTGAAGTTCCTGGTAATGATCTCTAAATGAACAACTCTGGGGGGTACAACCTCTGGCGCCTGGAATTTGATCCCAGCCATCGGGTAGAGCTACATTGGGCTGCCCCGTCATTGGATAACAATAGATGACTAACTTACCGCCAACCTCGCTTAGCGTAATCGTCTCGCCATTCGTAGCGCTTAATGAGACCGCTGGAAGCCGCATTCCTTTTAAATGATTGGTTGTACCGTCATCTTGAGGAATAGGCAGATCTGCGGGTAGTTGATTGTAGTTAGTCATGTCAAATTTAAATGCAAATTACGCCTTTGGATTCATGCGATAAAAGACTAGTAAGTCATTTCTTTGAATAGGCTCAGCTAGATCGGCCTGAATATCATTTAAGAAAGCGGCAAAGTCTGCGGTATCTTCTAGGGAAGCTGCATCGGCTGCATTTTCCCAAATACCAAAGCCTTCAATATTATTTTGCGCTTGATTACCGACAATAATGACATCATGTAGATCGGGGTGATGTGCCATGACCTGTTCTGCAAATTGATGATAGCGATCACAGACTTTTTTGAAAGAGCCTGGCTTTGATTTTAGTGAAATATGGCCAACATGTGACATAGATATGCTTTCTTTAAGTTAGTAATTAAAATTGCTCAGTGGATCCATTTAAGGGTGATTGCTTACTTTACTATAGGAATGCTACCGGCAACTTAAACCAGGGCACGATTAATCTTAAATCTCAACTAATGAATATTACTTATTCCAGCACAAGCCAAATTTCTGTTAAAGAAGCGATTGATCTTTATGTTAGATCGACACTTAGTGAAAGGCGCCCAATTCATAGTCATCAGGCATTTGAGAATATGTTCAAGCATGCCAATTTAATCGTCTCTGCATGGGCTGGGGATAAGCTCGTTGGTGTTGCCCGTACATTAACCGATTTCTCCTATGTTGCTTATTTATCTGACTTAGCGGTAGATGCTCAATACCAAAGGCTGGGTATTGGGAAAAGGCTAATCGAAGATACGAAATTAAATCTAGAGGCCGGATGTATGTTAGTTCTACTGGCCGCACCTAAAGCAAGGGAATACTATGGGCCTCTTGGCTTCGAACAGCACCCGAGTGCCTGGACACTTAAGAAGACGCTTTAAGTACCATGAAAGTCATCTAGCGTATTTAATTAATTCCGCATAATCTTCTTCAAAAACCTCACCAACTTCTTTATAAATCAGCTTATTTTTTGCGTCGAGAATCAGCAATACGGGTATTCCTCGAATTTTGCCAATTGCTTGATTGAGCTCAGCCGTCATCATTGCCGCCGGAAAACTATACTGGTTCTGTCGCATATATTCTTTGGCAATGGCCGGCGTTTTATCAATGGAAATAGTCAGGATATTCATTGATGCAGGAGAGATTTGCTGCGAGAATTTTTCTAGGTAGGTATTTTGGCGCTTACAAAATGGACACCATGATGCCCATAATTGAATGAGCGTATTTTTGGTATTATTTTTGGGGATTTCAAAATAAGCACCATCTAGGGTTTGAATCTTTTCTAAGGGCAATGTTTGACCAATCTCGATTGCCATTACTACACTCGGCATTGCGCAGGAAGAGATAAAAATAAAAACAGCAATAAGAATTTTGACTGGCTTTAGCATTTAGGGCATTGAAATAGAGTAGATTCAATTGGCACATTAACTAATGCTTAATGTACTCCAAAAGACCTCGCCAAACGAAAAAGCTCGTTTGGGCGGCACATAATTGGTATTAGGTAGGCCGATACGCATCCAAACAGGGCAATGAAGGCTTAACTAATTGGTGCAATTTCTGCGCCATGCGGTCTTTTATAGCGGTTATAAGACCACATATATTGATTAGGCTTGGAGATAATCATTTGCTCAAAATATTGATTCATTAGGCCACAGGCCTCATCTAAACCAACGGGGTAGCTTTCTGTCATTAGCCGAGTCTTTATGAGCCAGCCCCTACCAAGCCTAAGCCTTTCAGCACTAACGAAAAGCGTGGCTACATTGGGCTGTCGAGCTAATTTTGCCGGAAAGGAAGTGGTGTAAGCGTATTGATTAAAAAATTTAGCCCAGACTCCATCGCCTGCGCTAGGGACCTGATCGGCAAGAATGCCAACGACCTCACCTTTAAGTAATGCGCGCTTGATTTTGCGAGCGCCACTAAGGTTTGCTTCAACAAATTCCATCTGGGGATGCTGGCGAGACTTGAGCATTAGCTCATTAAGCCAAAGCTTTCGGGCCGGCCGATACATTACAGTAGCTTTCATGTATTGCGCAAAAATTCTTGGCACTATTTCAAAGCCGCCTAAATGGGGGGCTAAGATAATTAGGCCTTTACTACCTTCAGACAAGGCAATAATTTGCTTTAAGTGCTCAACGCTTGTTTTCGCGATAGATGCTTTGGGGTGCCCCCAAATCCATAAAATATCTGCAAAAATCATTCCAGATTCGATAGCTACTTTCCAGGGGCTAGATTTAAAGCCGGAGAAATGTGCAGCACTTCGGTGATTTTTATTTAAGCGCCTTCGATAATGCGCAGAGCTCAAATAAACTAACAGCCCTATGCCGGCTCCCATGATCTGCAGAACGGCCAAAGGGAGGGCACTAAAAAGACTCAATATGAAATACAACATTGGCCATTCTAGACCTTATAAGAAAAACTGCTTAAAGGCGGTTTTGAGGCGCGGGAGTCTTGCCATTGGAATTAATTGCTCTGAATTCTGGCGTATGTTGATCGCCCTTGCGAGCATCAGTCACAATAATTTCGTAAGGCGTATTGGTCTCTTCTATGTACAGAGCTACTTTTGCTGGATTGGGTGGTGGGTGAAAGTACAGTTTGAGCATGATGAATTCCTTATTAAATAACTTCTAAAACCTTGGTTAATGAGGTGCCTTCATAATTTGGCTTCTCACCAATTTCTTCAAAAGGATGACCCAAGCGATTGACCCAAAATACATCAAAGCCGAACCACTTGGCCGCTAGAGCATCCCATGCATTACTAGATACAAACAGAATTTCTTCTTTCTTAACAGGAAATGCTTTTAACAAAAGCGCATAGGCTTGAGGTGCTGTTTTAAATAGGCGAACATCTTCAATTGTCACAACCTTATCTAGATAGGGCTTTACTCCATTGCTCTCAACAACGGTGGCGAGCATCTCTCTGCTCCCATTAGACAGTATGGCTGTTGATAAGCCTTTTTCTTTAATAGCTTTGAGAACACTCACACTATCTTCAAAACCAGTAAGCTTGGCGTACTGATCGATCAGTCGCTTTTCGTATTCTGGCGTGAGATTTAAGTTCATGCGTTTGCAAACATAATGCAATGAAAGAATGGTTAATTCCCAAAACGGAAGATAGTGTTTGCTCCCATTAGGATTGGGGTCACTCATTGTTACTAGGCGGGTGTATTCAATTTGACGATCGCGCCACATTAAAGCAAAAGCTTGGCCATTGCCAGGAAATAGTTCTTCTGCCAACTGCCCCATGGAATGCACATCAAACAATGTGCCATAGGCATCAAAGGCTATTAACTTATACATGGCTGTCTCCTGCTTTTTATTATGAATTTCTATTGTCTTTTAAAACAGGATTAGAAGTGCTCATCCTTACTTCTAAGTTCTATTTCCCAAGACCATGCTGCCTTTGGCTGACTGAGAATTGCCATATAAGTTTTAGCAATTGCATCAGCCGTCATAGCATCGTTAGTTGGATCGGCCTTAACAGAGCCATCAATAATGAAATGAGCCACATGAATTCCTTGTGGTGATAGTTCACGAGCGAGACATTGAGCCAAACCCCTTACCGCAAACTTACCCATCGCAAACCCCGATGAATTTGCGAAACCCTTTACGCTGGCCGTAGCCCCAGTAAAGAAGATCGCGCCATGCTTTCGAGGAATCATTCTCTTAGCGGCTTCCTGGGCCGCTGTAAAAGCCCCGATCGCCGTAGTGTGGACAGCCTCAGATACCTTATTGGGATTAAGAGAAAGAAGATCGCCTTTGACTCTAGTGCTTGGGTTATACAACACTACCTCTGGCTCACCCCAAGCATTCTCCACAAAATAAAAAAGCTTTTGAATATCATCTATTGAGTTGACATCTACTTTAAAGGCTTGTGCGCCAATACTTAAAGCTAATGGCTTTAGCTTTTCCATATCTCGTGATGCCAATGCTACGGTATAACCAGCAGTTACGAGTTCTCTGGCGAAAGCGGCACTGATGCCAGGTCCAGCGCCAATAATTAAAGCAACTTTGTTCATATTTGCCAATTCTCTATAAGAGTCTCCAAACACTACATAGAATATTGTCGTTTAAAACGACAATGCGGGTGCTGACCTTAGATTAGCGTCGCTTAAATCGACGCAGGACTGACACAAGGATGAATAATGTTGACAATCAAACTCATCAGAAACAGAGTTGACATTGCCCAAGTTAGAGCAAAATAGTTCAGAAACTCTTTCATTTTGCTTTAATTTTTTCTAGGCAATAATCTGTCATCTTCATCACAAATGGTCTATAGGCCATGATACAAAGAATGGCTACTGGATAAACATAAATCCAAACCTTCATCCACTCTATAAAAAAATTAGAGGCTAAACCCATTCTTGCGTAGGTTGTTACTAAGGTAATAGATAAGGACATTAAAAACCCCATGAACAAAGCAAAAATGAAATGTTGAATTACCTTTTTACGCATAGACTAATTCTTTACTGGGGAAGAAATCTTTTTCAAATACGCAATTAAATCGGCTCAATTAATTGCCACAGCTACAGAATAGCCCATTTTTTGTCCCGGAATAAGTGCTTCTGGATTAGTGAACCAAGCATCTAATGTTGTCTTATTCCAAACGATATCAGAATTCTTAACGGCAACTGAATACGAGTGAATAAAGGCTTATCCAGCCAGCCCAAAAGAAAATAGCCCAACAAGTGGGCTATCCTTGTACGTTTGGACATATAGTTAACACTTTATACCGGACACATACTTTACAGTTTTTAGCATGGGGTGGGCGACTCTATGCCTTGGAATGAAAGTAATGGGCATGTCTAATTCATGCTCTTAATCGCAACCATTTCTCTTCTATAAAGGTCAAGCGCCATGACCTCTGATATACGTCTCCAAAAACTTGATCTGATTATCTTGATGTTCCATAATACTTTTCACAATATCGCCTACTGAAATAACTCCAACTACTTTATTTTTATCTACGACGGGCAAATGTCTAATATGTTTGTGAACCATAATGGCCATACACTCTTCCAAAGAGTTAGTAAATGATACTGTTAGTGGCTTGGCGGTCATTATGTCTGAAGCGGGCACTTGTTTTGGATTCTTATAAGGTAACAATACTTTAATTGCACAATCGCCCTGCGACACTATACCCACAAGGCTGCCATCATCGATGACTAAGACAGACCGGACACGGTTATCGCGCATCATTAATAGTACTTTCTCTACCGGATCTTGTGAACTAACAGAAAATAGCGCGCTAGGTTTTTGAGCAATGATTTTTTTTACTGTGGTCATATAAATTAAATTATCTGATTAAAGATTGAGTCTATAATTTTATTTTTAATCTATTTATTTAATAGCTAGGATAAACCCTCAAATACAATATGAAAAGTTGTTTAAAAGACGTCATGGGTTAGAGAGCTCTATTGATCGTCACTTAAGTCGATGCAAGGTCACTAAAAAGATGACAATCTTCCTCCACCATAAATGTCCTTTTAAAGAACATTTCTAAAACGTGTTCATCCTAAAAAGCTACCCGAATGAAGGGTGGCTTGTTACTAAGCACCATCTATAACTTCTAATAAAAATAGCCCAACAAGTGGGCTATTGAGATTCTTGGTGCCCCGGGGTGGAATCAAACCGGGGCCGAGGATGTCTACATCCGCACTTAGACTAAGGCCTCCTTTAATCGTAGTGCGTCCATATTCTCAAGATGCGAACTGTTTTTTCTTTCCGAAAGATTTCGTAAACCAAGCGATGCTGAATATTAATTCTGCGAGAATAAGCCCCCTTGAGATCACCAACTAACTTCTCATAAGGCGGTGGATTTTGTAGTGGATCTATTTTTAAAATATCCAATAAAGCCCGTGCTTTATCTTTAAGGCCTGCGGCAGAAAGTTTTTTAGCATCCTTAATAGCATATTTGGAATAAGCCAAATTCCAAGCTACCATTTCAAGGTCTTTTTACTTTTGGCAAGTGGTTCAGCCATCGCGTCTTTAATCGACTCACGCATCCCTGGAATTGCCAATAGATAAAGCGTCTCCTGAATAGCGCTCCAATCTTCTTCAGAAACTAAAACAGCGTTTGCCCGCTTACCAGAAATGACTACTGGCTTGTGTGACTCTGCCGTCTGATCAATCAAACGGTAGAGGCCGGCGCGTGCTTCACTTGCGGTTAATGTGGTCATGATTTCACTCCTTTTCAATATAGTACGCAAAAGCGTACGACTTGTCAAGCGATCATCTCATCCGCCCGACCAAAAGAAAATGCCCCGCTATAGCAGGGCATAATTTGAATTTTGGTAGCCTGGGGCTGAATCGACCGGGGCAGAGGATTTGTGTTTATATTTCTCAGCGCCTAATGAAACAGAGGGTTGAAAATTAACGATAAAAAGCTCTAGGTAATCACAATCACTGGGCCTGTAATTACGCCTAACTTAACCTCCAACGTAATATGCAATACCACCTCCCGCTACACGATCCCACTCCAAGTGGTCGAAAGATAAATCTGTGGGATTTGGAGGTATCACTAAGGTAAATTCCACATGAGTATTTTCTACAACTTTGACCACCAATCCATCAGGCGGAATTAAGCCAACCGAATTTAGTACTTTCCGAGGATCCGCCATTAATTCTTTCTTAAAGACTTCGTCCTTCCAGCATAGGGCGATAAGTTGCTGATAGTGATTTTCTTCAAAAGCCATATTACGATCCTTTATATAAAATAATTAACAAGCAAGTGATAGTCAAAAAATAAGTTCTTGAGGATACCATCACTGGCATGCAGATTACTTGATCTGCTGAGGTGCTTCTAATAAGATTTTATCCTTTTGTTGACCCATAAATAAACTATGTCCGCCATACCCCCCCTCACCCCCCCCCTCAAAGGCTTGCAGACTAAGCCATTGTTTCCCACAGAGAGGGTATAAAAAACCCAGCCGTCAGAATCAATTGGGGTTGTGCTGTTTCCTGGTGGCCCGGGGCGGAATCGAACCAGGGCCGAGGAAACTCTCATCCTACCTCTGGCTATTTCCAGCTAAGGTTCAATTTCTTATGGGTAGCGGCGCAATCTCGTAAATAGAGATTAATGAGGCTTTGATAAGGAATGCCCACCTCTTCTGATACAGATTTAAAGTAACTCACTGAATCCTCATCCAATCTAATGGTTATGGGCTTCTTGAGCATGGAAGCATATGGGTTTTTACGAGCTTTTGAGAAATCATATTCTTTACGCATCTTCATCACCTTTTATAAGCACTTGACTCTTTAGGGGTTGCCTTACGAGCCGAAATAATACGAACGACATTACCCTTGCTTCGATAACAATGGCAAACCAAAATCACACGAAGAGAGTGACTTACTCCCAGCAAGATAAATCTGTCTTCATCCTCCGAATGATCGGGATCGGAAATTAACTTAGCCCTTTCATCATAAAACACGGATTTCGCCTCCTCAAACGAAATGCCGTGCTTTTTAAAATTGGCTGTAGCTTTTCTGGGTTCCCATTCGAATCGCAATAAAGTCATATGTACATTGTACATATCAATATTAGAATAAGCAACTAGGGCTAAAAGTCCTAGGTGACGGAACCTCATCCGCCAGTCCAAACAAAAAACCACCCGCAGGTGGTTTTGGTGTTTCTTGGTGGCCCGGGGCGAAATCGACCAGGGCTGAGGATATCTAATCCTTAAGCGGCAAATTAGACCAATCTCGATATAGCCAATAAAGATCATCCATATAATTTTCTACGTTTGAAAACGCTATCAGTATTCTTTTATTTTTATGATTCCAAGCAATGCGCTGACCTCCATATCCAACAGCCCAGTAACTATCTTTTTGCCGATTATTTTCAGCCCAAATTAAGTATCCGTAGCCATCAAACGCCTTCCCCTCTCTTTTAATGGAGTTGGAGATATGGGTGGTAGAGGCCTGTTTTACATAATTAGAAAAACAATCATTGCCAGATTCATTTTTCTTAACCCAAGCAGCAAATCGCCCCCAATCCTCTAATGTCATTCGCACATTTCCATCCGACATTCCATAGTCAAAGTGATCTTGACCAATAATCGCCTCATGATCGATTCCCGCAGGAATTAGCACCTCTTTCTCAACCCATTTCACATAAGTGGTTCCGGTTGCCCTATTTAGAATTACACCCAAGAGCAATGGGTCGGTGCTGTGATAATCAAACACTTCACCCGGTTTCCGCTTAGCCCCAAAGGTGCCTTGGTAGGCATCACTAACTTTGGGCGTCTTGAGAATATCTAGAAAACTTATTCTGCCAAAACGCATATCTGCCTCCTGCTTAGCAGACATAATTGAACTGTCATGATTGATTGCCGACGTACCGGAACTCATTTGTAGCAACTGCTGAACTGTGACTCGCCCAAGGTCTGTGCCTTGCAGCTCAGGAACAAACGTTTCGGCCGAATCTGTGAGCGCTAACTTGCCAGAACAAATAGCTTTCCCTACCGCCATTGAAGTAACAGTCTTGCCCACACTAAAACTCAAGAATACAGAGTTTGAGTTTGCTGGTGATTTATAGCCAGCCCAAACAATTTGATTACCATCCATCAAAGCAATCGCCTTAGCAGAAGAATTACTCAAAATGGTTTTGGCTCTATCGACAATAGCAATTTCATCTCCAACTGGCTCTCTAGCAATGAGCTCTTGGGGAGGTTTTGCTGTATCTGTGTGGTAATGCCACCTTTGGCCTTTTCCTAATAGATAATCATCGGGAGCGGCGGAGTAATTCCCAACCATTGGCGCTTGAGAATAAGCGGAAACAGATAAAAATAAAAATAGATATAACAATCGTCTCATTTTGCCCATCCAGAAATTCTTATTGTTTTGTAATCAGCATGGTGACTTTACCGCATTAACTAGATATGAAAAAACCACCCGAAGGTGGTTTTGGTTGTACGACTCGACACATAGTTAACACTTTATACCGGACACATACTTTACAGTTTTTGGCATAGGAGGGACCACTCTATGCC
>CAILUH010000273.1 GCA_903837335.1 uncultured beta proteobacterium
AGGAAAAAATTCCTACGACTGTTTTATATGGCGCTGAAGCATTAGTATGCGCCGTAAACGATTCTGCTTGCGATACGGTGATGGCTGCAATCGTTGGTGCAGCAGGCTTGCTACCAACTTTGGCTGCTGCACGGGCAGGTAAACGGGTCTTATTAGCCAATAAAGAAGCTTTGGTCATGTCAGGCGACTTATTGATGCAAGCGGTACGCGATAGTGGCGCTGAGTTAATTCCTATCGACAGTGAACATAATGCCATCTTTCAGTGTTTACCAGTAGGCTTTAACGCACTGTATAGCGATGCTGCTAGGGCAGAGTGTGGGGTTGAAGAACTGTGGCTTACTGCTTCGGGCGGACCGTTCCGTACGACACCGTTAGTGGATTTAGCGAATATCACACCTGATCAAGCTTGTGCTCATCCGAATTGGGTGATGGGCCGTAAAATTTCAGTCGATTCGGCCACCATGATGAACAAAGGCTTGGAGGTCATCGAGGCGCAGTGGTTGTTTGGCGTGCCGCTAGACAATATTCGCGTCCTCATTCATCCTCAAAGCGTGGTGCATTCGATGGTGCGTTATCGAGATGGCTCTGTGATTGCGCAGCTTGGTCAGCCTGATATGCGCACGCCAATTGCGTACGGTTTAGCATGGCCGCAACGCATTGGTGCAGGTGTATTGCCACTGGATTTAACTCAGCTCGCGGCCTTAAATTTTGCCACACCCGACTTCAATCAGTTTCCTTGTTTATCGTTAGCTTTTGCAGCTGCGCGAATTGGCGGGACTGCCCCAGCAATTTTGAATGCTGCCAATGAAATTGCTGTAGGCGCTTTTTTGGCTAGTGAAATGCCGTATTTGCAGATTGCTTCCCTAGTAGAGCAGGTGCTCGAACAAGTATCAGCTACTAAAGCGCAGACCCTCGACGAAGTATTGGACGCTGATCAAACTGCCAGGCGCGTTGCTAGGCAATCTTTAACCCGTATGCGCACTCATTAAGCGACACCCCAATAATGCAAGCACTAAGCACTTTATTGGCTTTTTTAATTGCACTAGGAATACTAGTCAGTTTCCACGAGTTTGGCCATTATTTTGCAGCCCGGTGTTGCGGGGTAAAAGTGCTGCGCTTTGCGATTGGTTTTGGTAAGTCGCTCTTCACATTGCGTGATCGTTGGCAAACGGAGTGGGTTATTGCAATGCTGCCTTTGGGCGGCTATGTGAAGTTAATGAACGGACGCGATCCAGAGCAAACGATCTCTATAGCGGACCAAGCCAGCGATTTTGATCGCAAGCCATTATGGCAACGCTCACTGATTGTGGCTGCAGGCCCCATCGCGAATTTTGTCTTGGCTTTAATATTATTGAGCGTTATTTATTTTAGTGGGGTGCCCCAATTGCCAGCCCAATTGCAAACGCCACCCGCAACATCCTTAGCGGCTAAAGCGGGTTTAAGTGCGGGTGATCGGGTGATTGGCTGGCGGAGTTTAGCGAACGAAGAAAATGTTGGCCTAGGAGCCGATACGTTTACACCAGTAGTGAGCTGGAATGCGTTACGGTGGTATTTATTAGATGGTATTACAGCGCATAATGGTTTTGAGTTGCAAGTTGAAAATGGGCGGAGTGGAAAATCGGTCGTGCGCTTTTTAAGCGAGCAATTGCCTGAGGTAAGACCTAAGGCCGATGTGTTTTTGGAGTTGGGGCTTTTTCCTCTGGTGGCGAATCCGCCGCAATGGTTTGAATTGCAATTAGCGCCGGTGCAAGCAGTAAGCTATGCCGCAGAGCGAGTATGGCTCATTACAAAAGTATCAACCCGCATGATGCTCGGTTTAGTGACTGGTAGTACTTCTTTAGCGCAAATTGGCGGCCCCCTCAGTATTGCCGATATGGCGGGCAAGTCCGCCCAAGTCGGTTGGCAACCCTATTTAGCATTTTTGGCACTTATGAGCATCAGTATTGGCCTGCTCAATTTGATTCCCTTGCCCATGCTCGATGGTGGTCAGCTCCTGTATGATGCATGGGAACTGGTGTCGGGTCGACGCCTGCCAGAAGCCTTGCAAGCGGTTTTACAAAAAAGTAGTTTTATCTTGTTAACGTTTCTAATGCTATTTGCTTTGTTTAATGATTTTCAACGCTACCTTTCGCCTTGAGTCCATCAGAATATGAGTTTTAAAATTCGTCTAAGCTCATGCCTTTATGGCTTTTCTGTCGCATTGGCTTTTTTGGCCAGCATTGCATCAGCCGCCGAGACTAATAGCAATTTAGTCACCGAGCCTTTGCCCGAGAATGCGCCAGGACCTGCTGCTCCGGTGCCAAGTACTCCAGCAAAAAATAACGCAAGTAAAACTGGTGCTCTAGGCGCTATTACAACCACCGCAGATTCTGGCGGTTTTGTCATTAAAGATATTCGCTTGGAGGGTTTGCAGCGCGTTGAGCCTGGTACGGTTTTTAGTTACCTACCTTTACAGGTCGGCGATAAATTTACGCCAGAAAAAGGTGCAGAAGCGATTCGCGCACTTTATGGCACCGGCTTTTTTCGTGACGTACAAATTCAAGAGCAGGGCGATATCTTAATTGTGAATGTTGAAGAGCGCCCCACAATTAATCGGATTGAATTTACTGGCATGAAAGAGTTTGATCAAGAGATTGTGCGGAAATCATTAAAGGCAGTAGGCTTAGCTGAAGCGCGTTTTTATGACAAAGCATTGATTGATAAAGCTGAACAAGAATTAAAACGGCAATATGTGAGTAAGGGTTTATTCGCAGCTGAGGTCGTTGCAACAGTTACTCCGATGGAGCGTAATCAAGTTTCAATCTATTTTAATATTGATGAGGGGCCGGTTGCAAAAATTCAGGAAATTAATTTTATTGGCAATAAAGTATTTAGCGATAGCACTTTGCAAAGTGAAATGCAACTCAAATCAAAAGGCTGGCTGTCTTTCTATACCAATGACGATTTATATTCGAAGCAAAAGCTCACTGCCGACTTAGAAACAATCCGCTCATATTATTTAAATCGGGGTTACTTAGAATTTTTAATTGAGTCAACCCAGGTTTCGATTACCCCCGATAAAAAAGGCATTTATCTCACGATTGGCGTGAAAGAGGGTCAGCGTTTTACAGTTAAAGATATTAAGCTCGCTGGCGAGCTCCTGGGGAAAGAAGCTGAACTCACTAAGCTGCTGCAATTGAAAGCTGGCGATGTCTATTCTTCGGCGAAGTTAGCGGAGAGCACCAAGTCGATTGCCGGCCTGTTGGGTTCTTATGGTTACGCTTTTGCGACGGTAAATCCTCAGCCTGATGTACGGCAAGAATTAAGCGAGGTCGATTTAACGCTGGTGATTGATCCTGGTCGCCGAGTGTATGTGCGCCAAGTAAATATTACTGGTAACGCTCGTACTCGTGATACCGTGATCCGTCGAGAACTGCGCCAGTTTGAGAGTTCCTGGTTTGATGGCGAAAAAATTCAATTATCTAAAGAGCGCATAAATCGTTTAGGCTACTTTACTGAAGCCGACATTATGACAAAAGATGTGCCGAACGCACCTGATCAGGTTGATGTTGACGTGAAGGTAGTAGAAAAACCCACTGGCTCCATCAGTCTCGGCGCCGGTTATTCATCGACAGAAAAAATTATCTTAACGGCGGGTATTAACCAAGACAATGCTTTTGGTACAGGTACGGCAATTGGTTTAAATGCCTCATTGGGAAAAATTAATCAAAACTTTGTTTTATCTCAATATGACCCCTTTTTCACTGATGATGGAATTAGTCGCTATACCGATGTCTTTTATCGTTCATCAAAACCGCTCTATTACACGGGTGATCCAGCCTACCAAATTAAGAGTGCCGGTGGTACTTTACGTTTTGGAGTGCCTTATTCTGAAGTGGATCGGGTGTTTTACGGTACTGCGGTTGAGGCCTATCAGGTTAATGCGACATCGAACACGCCTATTCCTTATCAAACCTATGTGCAGGACTACGGGGTAACCATTCCAGGTACCTTGACTACCTTTAACGTACCCATTACTGCATCATGGACACGCGACGGCCGTGATAGCGCCTTAGTACCTTCAACCGGCTCTTTAATTAGCCTACTGACTGAAGCGGGTACCCCAGTGGCAAATATGCAGTACTACCGAATTTATGGCAAATATCAGCAATATCACTCTTTCTCGAAGGCCCATATTTTGTCCTTTAATTTTGAGACTGGTTACAGTGAGGCTTATGGTAAATACCCCTTTCCAATTACTAAAAACTACTTTGTGGGCGGTATTGGATCAGTTAGGGGCTATTCCCCTGGATCCCTTGGACCCCAGTACTACAACACCACAACTGGCACCTATCAGCCTACCGGGGGGCAGTCTAAAATTGTGGCTAACCTTGAATATACGGTGCCATTTCCTGGTTCTGGCAATGACAAAACCCTACGGGGCTTTGTCTTTACCGATGGTGGAAATGCCTTTGGCACCAATCTCAACCTAGTTCTAAGGTATTCTTATGGCTTGGGTTTAGAATGGATATCGCCGCTGGGACCGTTAAAATTTAGTTACGGTATTCCAATAAAGTCTCAGCCAAATGATAATATTCAGCGTTTGCAGTTCCAAATTGGTACCGCGTTTTAACTATCTTTAATTGTTTTAAGGAAGACTTATGAAACAGCCTTATCTACCGAGAGGTTTTTCTGTTTGCTTAATCGCAATCCCAGCATTGTTTGGGTTTGTGCTTGGATCTGCGGCGTTTGCCCAGGAGATGCCTCCAAGCCGAGTGGCGGTAGTGAGTGTAGAAAAAGTATTTGGCGAATCGAATATGGCCAAGGCTACGCAAAAAAAATTAGAACTTGAGTTTGCTAAGCGGCAAAATGAATTGCGCGATTCAATGCAAAAAATTAAAACTGCAGCTGAAAAATTAGATCGTGACGCTGCAGTGATGTCGGAAGCGGATCGAATTCGTAAACAGCGCGAATTGGCCGATCAAGATCGCGAGTTGCAGCGCAAGCAACGTGAATATACTGAAGATTTAAATCAACGTAATTTTGAAGAACGTGCGAAGATTGCTGAGAAGGCTAATGTGATTTTGCGTCAAATTGCAGAGCAACGGAAAATTGATGTCATTATTCAAGATGCTGCTTACGTAAGCCCGAAGATTGATATCACTGATGATGTCATCAAGGCTTTAAATAATCTAAAGTAAGTTTCATGCCCACCGCCATCGAGCTGGCTAAACAGTTTCAAGCGGAGTTAGTGGGCGACGGCTCTGCACTGTTAAGGGGCTTAGCCCCACTAGAATTTGCTCAAGCTGATCAAATTGCTTTTCTATCTAACCCACTGTATCGTCAACAAGCGCTGGATAGTGCCGCTGGCGCCTTAATTGTTAATGAGGCCGATTTAGAATTTATACAAGCTGCCAGTACTAAACCACGCTCTTTTATTGTGGCGAAAAATCCCTATGCTACTTTTGCCCGAATTGCGCAATTATTTGCAGGTAACCTGAATACGCTGTATACGCCCGGAATTCATGCGCAAGCTGCTGTGGATGCGTCGGCCACGGTGCCACCTTCATGTCATATTGGACCTTTTGTGCAAATTGCTGCAGGCGTGGTCTTGGGTGAGCGGGTGACTATAGTAGGCAACACCTCGATTGGCATGGATGTTCGTATTGGTAGCGATAGCGTGCTATATCCGATGTCAACGATTTATCATGGCTGTGAAATTGGCGCACGTTGCATTATTCATAGTAGTACTGTAATTGGTGCAGATGGCTTTGGTTTTGCACCCGATTTTTCTGCAACCGGTGGCGAGTGGGTCAAAATTCCGCAAACTGGTCGCGTAGTGTTAGAAGATGATGTTGAAATTGGCTCTTCTACCACCATTGATCGCGGGGCGATGAATGAAACCCGTATTGGAGTTGGTTGCAAAATTGATAATCAAGTGCAAATTGGCCATAACGTGCAAATTGGCGCTCATACGGTTGTGGCTGGCTGTGTTGGAATCTCCGGGAGTACAACGATCGGTAGCCACTGCATGATCGGAGGTTTCGCTAATTTTGCAGGGCATTTAAAAATTGCTGATCGGACTACGGTTTCGGGAGGCACGTCAATTATTCGCTCCATTATTGAGCCAGGGCAACACTTTACTGGGGTCTATCCCTCGATGCTGCATGCGGCCTGGGAGAAAAACGCCGCAATCTTGCGCGGACTGGATAAAATACGCCAACGTTTGCGCTTTTTGGAGCGCGGTAAATCTCCGACTAATAGTTAATCATTCCCCTACTTGTATTTCTACGAACGAAGAATCTCTATGACCCAGCCTATCACGATTGATATTAATCAGATTCTGCAATTACTGCCGCATCGTTATCCTTTTTTATTAGTCGATCGGGTATTAGATTTGGTGCCCCGCGTCAGTATTCGGGCGTTAAAAAATGTCACTATGAACGAGCCTTTTTTTCAAGGACATTTTCCTGGATTGCCAGTAATGCCTGGTGTGCTCATCATTGAAGCGCTGGCACAAACCGCAGCCCTCCTAACTTTTTCTGAGTCTCAGCAAGAAGACTCTTTATATTATTTTGCCGGCATCGATGGGGCGCGCTTTAAAAAACCAGTTGTTCCCGGCGATCAACTGATCATGACTGCACTTTATGAGCGTGAACGTGCAGGCATTTATAAATTTCAAGTAAGTGCAACCGTTGACGATAAATTGGTTGCCGAAGCTAACATTACCTGCGCAGTGCGCAAAAAAGGTATTTAATGGCGCGCATTCATGCAACGGCGATTATTGACCCGCTAGCGAAAATTGGCGATACAGTGGAAATTGGGCCTTATGCTGTGATTGGCCCCGAAGTCGTGATTGGTGCCGGCAGCAAAATTGGTTCGCATACGGTTATTGAGGGGCGGACCACTTTAGGTATTGATAACGTGATTGGTCATTTTGTTGCCCTCGGTGGTGCACCCCAAGATATGAAATATCGCGGCGAGCTCACCCAACTAAGCATTGGTGATCGAAATACGATTCGCGAATTCACGACTATTCATATTGGTACTGCGCAAGATGAAGGAGTGACGCGCATTGGTAACGATAATTGGATTATGGCGTATGTGCATATCGCCCACGACTGTCAAATTGGTAACCACACTATTTTTGCTAGTAATGCGCAAATTGCCGGCCATGTAGAGGTAAATGACTGGGCGATTTTGGGTGGCATGACTGGCGTACATCAATTTGTACGTATCGGTCAACATGCGATGTTAGGTGGCGCCTCAGCATTAGTGCAAGATATCCCGCCATTTGTTATTGCTGCTGGCGATAAAGCTGTGCCACATGGAATTAACACCGAAGGCTTAAAGCGGCGCGATTTTTCAACGGCAACAATTACTGCATTACGTCAAGCGTATAAATTACTCTATAAAGATGGCCTTAGTTTTGAAGAAGCAAAATTGGCAATTCAAGCACTGTCTGTAAGCCCAGGCTTAGATGCTGCCACTATCAGCAAACTGACAGAATTTCATGATTTTATCGCCGCCTCTACGCGCGGCATCATTCGTTAGGCTGACTTTGCCAACCTTGGCATGTGTCGCAGGCGAACCTTCGGGCGATTTGTTGGCAGCTTCGAGTCTGCAGGTATTAAAACAAATTCCGGCGATGGCGGACTTAGAGATATATGGTATTGGCGGCCCCCTCATGCAGGCGCAAGGCCTCAAATCAGTGTGGCCAATGGAAACTTTGAGTGTGCGTGGGTATGTTGAGGCCTTAAAGCAACTGCCTGCCATTCTGCG
>CAILUH010000274.1 GCA_903837335.1 uncultured beta proteobacterium
CAAACGGCGATCGCTCTGAAAATGGGGACTATATTTATGGCAAAAAACGTTTACGGGAAATTGATCGGCGGATCCGCTTTCTCAATCAGCGCCTGGAATTTGCCTTAGTTGTTGATAATGCCGCGCGAAAAGCAGGTGAAACCGATGATGCTCAGATATTCTTCGGCGCCACCGTGACCTATCTAGAAAGCAACCCAAAACAGGGCAGCCAAGAAATCACCATAAAAATTGTGGGTGTCGACGAGGTTAATCTGGAGCAAGGCCATGTCAGTTGGGTCTCCCCCATTGCCAAAGCATTAATTAAAGCCAGAGTAGGTGATGAAGTAGTAATTCAAACGCCAACGGGCTCAAGAACCATTGAAATTATTGAAGTGAACTATTAGTCCGCCAACGAAACTTGATCTACTTAAGTCTGGCGACTGCGGACAACCCGCATTACATCCGTATTATTGTGCAAACTACGCATGACCTGGGAGAGGTGCAAACGATCTGCCACTTGAATAGTAAAACGCATTGTTACTGCATCTTCTTTATACGGATCTTCCATTGATACGTTCATAATGTTCGCATCTGCAGCTGTAATGCTGCTAGCAACTCGAGCTAATACGCCCTTACCTTGGCGCGTATCTAGCACTAAATCAACTGCAAACTCACGATGTACATCTTTACTCCACTCCACTTCAACCCATTTATCAGGATCTTTAGACAGCATGCGTAGCGCATGTTGACAATCGCTAATATGAATTTGTAAACCCTCACCCTTACCAAGATAACCAATAATGTTATCGCCTGGTATGGGGTGACAACAGGATTGAAAGCTAGTTGACATGCCCTCGCGTCCATCCACTAAAATGGCATGGTGGCGAATTTCGGGTTGCGGCAAAATAAAATTACTGGTCCCCAACACCATTTGCTCTGTACCAGCATCTTCAGCTAATAAAATTTTCAAGCGCATGGCTAATTCCTGCGCAGAGCGCCGACCTAAAGCAATATTAACGCACACCTCGGTGCGATTTTTATCGCCAGTCCAGTGCAGTAAGCGCGTCCAAATAGCCTCTGTGAGCAGCCCCACATCAACTTCTTGCTGTCTTAGTGCATTAGCTAATAGACGCTCACCCAATTGCAAAGATTCGGCGTAATGCTTAGTTTTAAGCGCGTGGCGCAAGGCCGCACGAGCCTTACCTGTGCGCACAAAACTTAACCAACCCGGATTAGGTTGCGAGCGTGGCGAGGTGATTACTTCAACGATATCGCCATTACGTAACTCACTGCGTAACGGTAATTGCATGCTATTAATTTTGACAGCAACACACGTGTTGCCAAGCTCACTATGAATCGAATAAGCAAAATCAAGTGCGGTTGCACCCCTTGGCAGAGCACGAATTTGCCCTTTTGGCGTAAAAACATAAACTGCATCAGGGAATAAATCAATCTTGACATGCTCTAAAAATTCTTGCGAATCACCGCTGCTATCTTGGATATCAATCAGTGATTGCAACCATTGGTGAGCACGATTTTGCACCTCACTGAGCTCAGGTGAACCGTCTTTATAGGCCCAGTGTGCTGCTACTCCGGCTTCTGCAATCGCATGCATATCAATCGTGCGAATTTGAAACTCAACCGGAACTCCAGATGGTCCCACCAACGTGGTATGAATCGACTGATAACCATTGAGCTTAGGAATCGCGATGTAATCTTTAAATTTTCCGGGCATCGGCTTATACAAAGCATGCAAAACGCCTAAAGCGCGATAACAGTCGTCAACCGATTGCACAGTAACCCGAAATGCATAAACATCAAGCACTTGCGAAAAATTTAAGTGCTTTGATTTCATTTTGCTGTAAATACTAAAGAGGGTTTTTTCGCGCCCATGCAAATCAACCTCAATTTTTGCTTTGGCAAAGGTTCTACGCGCAGTATCTAAAATCTTCTCCACCATTTCCTTACGATTACCGCGCGCTTTCTTTACCGCCTTTTCGATCACCCGAAAACGCAGTGGCATAGAGTATTGAAAGCCTAAGTCTTGTAAATCACGATAAATTAAATTAAGGCCCAGGCGATGGGCAATCGGTGCATAAATCTCCATCGTCTCTAGAGCAACGCGGTGGCGTTTTTCTAGGGGCATCGCATCTAAAGTACGCATATTGTGCGTACGATCGGCTAGCTTCACTAAAATCACGCGCACATCGCGGGCCATTGCCATAAACATTTTGCGAAAACTTTCAGCCTGTGCTTCGGCATGGCTTTGAAATTCCAATTTATCTAACTTGGTGAGGCCTTCAACGAGTTCGGCTACCTTAGAGCCA
>CAILUH010000275.1 GCA_903837335.1 uncultured beta proteobacterium
GTTTCAGTCCACGAGCCTGAATCAGCATAGTCGTAGAACATTTTTGGGGTGCGCTTTTGGTGCAGCACACGTAAATCTTCAATATTGGTAATGATTGGCATAACTTCCTTAAATTGAATACTAAATTAGGGCTAGATTGGCATTAATTAGATCAATTTACCCCACTTCCGGGATTACTTTAGCAATTTCGTTATTATCCTTACTAGAGTATATGTTTAGTAAAGGATTGGCTATGTTGCATGAATTACGTATTTATCATTCAGTTCCTGGCAAGCTGCCAGAGCTGAATAAGCGTTTTGAAAGCATCACCTTGGGGATGTGGAAAAAGCATGGGATTCGGCAGATTGGGTTTTGGACGGTTTTAGTAGGTGTAAATAGCAATTCTCTCTATTATCTTTTGGAATGGGATAGCCTTGCTGAGCGGGAAAGCAAGTGGAATACATTTCAAAATGATCCTGAATGGAAATCTGCCAAAGCGGGTACTGAGGTCAATGGCCCCATTGTCGAGCGCATTGAAAATATGATCTTGGTGCCAACATCGTATTCAGCCCTACGCTAACCTGCAAAGAAACTACTAGGTTTAATGAAAGCTGAAACGAAGGGCCTTTGGCTTGGTCTAGTAGGTATTATTTTTTTCAGTATTACTCTGCCGGCGACACGTTTAGTCGTCGCTGACTTCGGCACCTTCCCAGCAGCTTTTTATCGAGCCACTTTGGGTGGTTTAGGTGCTTTAGCTTATTTACTCTATTTGCGGCCGGCTTGGCCCAATCGTAAAGATACCTTAGCTTTACTAGTCACTACTGTTTTTATTGTCTTTGGTTTTCCATTGGGAATTAGTGTGGCAATGACTTACTTACCTTCCTCGCGTGGCGGCGTGGTGTTGGGTATTACCCCCTTATTAACGGCTTTATTTGGTGCCTTACGGTTTGGCGAGCGACCATCGCTTGGGTTTTGGATTACGGCCGCAATTGGTAGCCTGATCGTCATTCTGTATTCACTTTGGCAAAGTCATGGTGGCCTAGAGTTTGCCGATTGGGCGCTAATTATTGCGGCAGTTTCAGCCTCATATGGTTATGCTGAAGCAGCAAAGTTATCGCAAAAAATGGGCGGTCCAGTGGTGATTTCTTGGATTCTGGTGATGGGTCTAGTAATTAATTTCCCCTTAGCGCTCTATTTTGCTTTTCAAGAGCCAAATTTTTTGCAGTTAGCGCCGACCATTTCTGTTAGCACTTGGGTGGCCTTACTTTTTCTGGGTCTGGTCTCAGCGTTTATCGCCAACTTCTTTTGGTACAACGGCCTTGCTTTAGGAGGCATAGCACGGGTTGGTCAAGTACAACTCTTACAACCCTTCATGACTTTTTTAGCGGCAAGCCTATTTTTACCTGAGCCTATTACCTTGGTAAATATTTTGTTCGCCACTGCAGTAGTTGCAGTGGTAATGATTGGCAGAAAAATGCCGATTCGGAAAGTAGAAAGTAAATCGACTGTAGTTTAGGATTTAGCCGCGACCAACGAAGGGCATATTGTTTGCCATGATGGTCATAAAGAGGACATTGCTTTCAAGCGGTAATTGCGCCATATGCAAGACGGCTTGGCCGACGTGATCCACATCCATGCGCGGTTCAATTTTGCTCGAGCCATCCGCTTGAATAATTCCGTTAGCCATGCGCTCAGTCATTTCGGTAGCAGCATTACCAATATCAATTTGTCCACAGACAATGCGATGATTGCGGCCATCCAGAGAAATCGCTTTTGTTAGACCAGTCATGGCGTGTTTAGTGGCCGTATAGGGTGCTGAAAAAGGGCGCGGCGCATGTGCTGAGATAGAGCCATTGTTAATAATCCTTCCGCCTTGAGGCGATTGCGCTTTCATCATGCGAATCGCCTCTTGCGAGCATAAAAAGGCGCCACTTAAATTGGTATTCACGACCGACATCCACTGTTCGTAACTAATATCTTCCATTGGCATTGCGGGGGTACCTAAGCCGGCATTATTAAATAAAAGATCGATGCGACCAAATTTGGCTGCCAAGGAAGCAAATAATTTTTTAACTTCATCTGGCTTACCTACATCGCAGGCTACTGCTAAGCAGTTTGCGTCGGTGCCACCAATAGTTGTA
>CAILUH010000276.1 GCA_903837335.1 uncultured beta proteobacterium
GGCAAATTGTTTGCAAATGAATTGGGCTTGAGTGCCTTTGCCAGCGCCTGGCGCGCCCAACAGTATTAAACGCATTGTTATTCCCCTGAAACCGACAAAATTGGATTTAAAACGTGATTGTCCCGTATTTTTTCCTGCTTAACGCTAGGCAGGGCTAAGGATTTTCCCGATGTAAGCCTTATTTCCAGAGCGCTCTTACCCGCTCGAGGTCTGCGGCAGTATCAACACCAGCAGGTGGGGCTTGATTAGCCACGTAGACCTGAATTGGGTAGCCATGCCATAGCGCTCGCAATTGCTCTAGTGATTCCGCCATCTCTGGAGGGGCGACAGCTAATTCCGAATAGGCCAAAAGAAAGTTAGCCCGATAGGCATAGATGCCTAAGTGGCGCAGGTAATTTGGCAAAAGTGCAGCATCTTTAATCATGTCCGGCGAGCTTTGACGCAGAAAGGGAATAACGGAGCGCGAAAAATACATAGCCTCACCAGCATGATTAAGCACCACCTTTACAACATGAGGACTGGCAATGTCACTAGCGTCCTGAATAACTACAGCAACTGTAGCAATCGCAGCCTGTGGATGGGTTATTAGAGTGAGTGCTACTTGATTAATTAATTCGGGCGGAATTAAAGGTTCATCGCCTTGCACATTCACAACTACATCAGTTGGTTTGAGTGACAGTAATTGAGCCACCTCGCCTAAGCGATCGGTACCGGTTAAATGATCTGCCCGGGTAATCACACAATCAATGTGATGTAAGGCGCAGGCCGCTTGTATTTCAATTGAATCCGTGGCAACAATGACTTTTTTGGCTAACGATTTTCTGGCTTGCTCAGCAACTCTAACTACCATGGGCTTCCCCACAATATCAGCTAGGGGTTTACGCGGCAAGCGCGTCGAGTCAAGTCGCGCTGGAATGAGCACAATGAATTCATTGAATGGCGCAGTTGAACTCATCTTGTGTTTAGGACGGAGGAATATAAAGGAATTAAGAGAAGATTTCGTCAGGCGTCAGGCTGCGCGCTTCATCGACTAACATCACTGGAATGTCATCCCGAATTGGGTAAGCTAATTTATCCGCTTTACAGATCAGTTCATTTTTATTTGCCTCAAAATGCAAGGGGCCTTTGCACAAGGGGCAAACTAAAATATCCAATAAGCGTTTATCCATGATGTATTTTCCTTGAACTAGAAGCCCATGTAAATTGAGTTGATCGTGATTTTATTTCTGCCGAGGATCTGGACGTGAAATGATCGATGTGACCCAGTTCATAAAATCAGTTGACAGGGTAACTTTCATCGGCACCACCCAGATGCGTTCATCAGCAATATGACGGCATTTTACGGCATCCTTTTCAGTAATTAAAATGCACTCTGCTTTTATTTCAGTGAAAAACTCGCTCGAAAAACTACTGTGATCAGGTAAGGCAATAGTCCGCGGCTTTAGACCATGCTCTTTTAAGCAAGTAAAAAAGCGACTGGGGTTACCAAGTGCAGCTACAGCAACGATCATTGTGGGAGCAAACATCTGCGCAATTTCTGCCAGTGAATATTGCAAAGAGTGATCATTCAAGCTGTAAGCTAGGCATATTTCTGGCGAGAGATAAACGGCCCGCTGTTCTAAAAAGTAGTTAGGGTCAGTAGCACTATTAATTTCAACACTGGTCATGAGCGTAGCGTCACGTTCGCGATTAGCAGGCTCACGCAACGGGCCAGCGGGCA
>CAILUH010000277.1 GCA_903837335.1 uncultured beta proteobacterium
CCGCCTTCAGCACCAGCGGCTGCTTTCAAACGCGCTAATTGATCAGCACGGGCCTTTTCAGTAGCGGGATTAGCTTTAGCTGCAGGTGGGGGTGGGGTTGCGACAGGCTTGGCGGCTTTGGGGGCCTCTTTGGGAGCATCCTTAGCTTTTGGAGGCACCGGTGGCGCAGGCTTAAGTACTTTGGGTTCTGCCTTGGGGGGGATCACTTTATTTTTCTTTAAGGCAATCTCCGCATTGTCGGTTTTTAGATCGAGTTTAGGTGCCGGCTCTTCAACTATAGGAGTGGGCAAGCTTGCGTCCCATAATTCAACTTCGACACCGGCGGGAGTACTACTGCGCCAATTAATACCAAAGGTAAGCAATGCTAATAAAGCTAAATGCACAACTAAGGAAAGGGTGATCGCACTGCCTGATTTTTCCTTAGGAATTTTCTTAGGACGTGACTCTGGTGAGCCATGAAAGGGAAATTGCGAATCAGTCCAATTTTGCGTACTACTCATCAGGAGTCCATGAATTCATAATTGCACTCATCTGGCTTAGGTTTATTGGCTCTTGACAGCTAGACCAACGCGTTTCACACCATTTTCTTTTAGCTTAGCCATGACATCCATTACTACTTCATACTTAACCGATTTATCCGCTGCCAGTACAACAGGTTGGTCTACCGATTTCTCTGCTTGGGTGCGGGCAAACGTACCGAGCTCAAGCGCAGTGAGCGATTGAGTGGGCGAGCCTTCAGAGCGCACGGTAATATTTTCTTTAGCATCAATATTTAAAAAGATGGGCGGCAACGGTTGGGTCTTAGCGCCACCTACGGTCGGTAAATTAACAATGCCTGGGTTGACGGCTGAAGCAGTCACCATAAAAATGACCAATAAAACTAACATCACATCGATATAAGGCACGACGTTAATTTCTGACATTACCCTTCGCCGGGAAGATCGAAAAGAAGAGCGGGTTGAGTGCGCCATCGTGATGGATACTTAAATAGTCTTAGCGACCAGCTTGGCGCTGCAAAATATTGCTGAACTCTTCAATGAAAGTTTCAAAACGAATTGAGAGGCGATCGATATCCGTTGCATTGCTGTTATAGGCAATTACTGCCGGAATAGCAGCAAATAGGCCAATCGCAGTTGCCACTAAGGCTTCAGCAATACCGGGGGCTACTGCCGCCAAGGTGGCTTGTTGCACATTGGCTAAGCCACGGAAAGCATGCATGATGCCCCAAACTGTGCCAAACAGGCCAATATAGGGAGAGACCGAACCCACCGAAGCTAAGAAGGGCAAATTCGCCTCGAGACGGTCCATTTCGCGTTGGTAGGCAGCCTTCATGGCACGGCGAGCTGCATCAATTTCTCGGGCTTTCAAGAACTCCTGCATGCCAGCCGCAAAAATGCGCTCGAGGACCGCAGCGCTATGGGTCGTGCGCTGGGCAGACTCCAAAAGGGTATTCAGATCGCCACCAGACCAAAAATCCCGTTCAAAGCGTTCGGTATCTTTGCGCACAGCACGCAAAATCGCGCTTTTCTTAAAAATAATGGCCCAAGATGCAATTGACATCACCATTAATAAGGCCATAACGCACTGCACAAGCAGGCTGGCATTGAGGATTAGGGAGAGAATTGAGAGGTCTTGAGCTGAATTCATGAGGTTTTTGTATGATGTAGGGAGATTTTATCGCTAAAACCAAATGCCACTTAAATGCGATGCGTAATAATTACGTAGTTAATTCAGTAGAATAATTCAACAGAATAAATAAGCCCAAAAAAACGATAGGAGCTGTAGATGTTTGACCGTCAAAATACTTTAGCCAAAACCGACCCTGAATTATGGGCCAGCATTCAAAATGAGAATCGCCGTCAGGAAGATCATATTGAATTAATTGCCTCTGAAAATTACACCTCACCAGCTGTGATGCAGGCGCAAGGATCTCAATTAACCAATAAATATGCTGAAGGTTATCCCGGCAAGCGTTATTACGGTGGTTGCGAATTTGTTGATGTGGCCGAACAATTGGCCATCGATCGTGTAAAGGCTTTGTTTGGTGCAGAAGCTGCTAACGTGCAACCCCATTGCGGCGCTTCTGCCAATCAAGCGGTATTTTTAGCGTTCCTCAAACCCGGCGATACCTTTATGGGCATGAGCTTGGCTGAAGGCGGCCACTTAACCCACGGTATGGCTTTAAATTTAAGTGGTAAATGGTTTAATCCGATTGCTTATGGTTTAGATAAAAACGAAGTCATCGACTATGAGCAAATGGAACGTTTGGCGCGCGAGCACAAACCGAAACTCATTATTGCTGGCGCTTCAGCTTATTCGCTGAAAATTGATTTCGCGCGCTTTGCAAAGGTGGCTAAAGAAATTGGCGCGATTTTTATGGTGGATATGGCGCACTACGCAGGTTTAATTGCTGCCGGTGTGTATCCTAATCCTGTACCG
>CAILUH010000278.1 GCA_903837335.1 uncultured beta proteobacterium
GACTACTGCTGCAGGCCCCCATTACCGCTATGTGGTTTTTACTGGCGGAGAGCCCCTCTTGCAGTTAGATGCGGCATTGATTGAAGCTTTACATGCTAAGCAGTTTGAAATTGCGGTTGAAACCAATGGTACCTTACCAGTACCCGCTGGAATCGATTGGGTGTGTGTGAGCCCTAAGGCGGGAATGGAGTTAGTAGTCAAACAGGCGGATGAAATTAAATTGGCGATTCCTCAAAATGGTCATACTCAATTAGAGCTGCTATTAAAACGCTTTGAGGGAATGGACTACCGACATCGTTTTTTGCAACCGATAGATGGCTTAGAGCGAGACGCCAACACCGCCTTTGCGGTGCAACTGTGCCAAAAAAGACCCTTATGGCGTTTAAGTTTGCAAACCCATAAATATATGGGGATGCCTTAATATGAGCCCTATGAATACTATTTCGCGGCGCTTCGAATTTGATTCGGGTCACCGCATTCCTCATCACGGGGGGCAATGCGCTCATTTACATGGCCATCGTTATGCGCTTGAAATAACGCTTGCCGGAGCAGTTTTGCGTAATCCTGGGGCTGCCGATGATGGTATGGTGCTTGATTTTGGTGAGGTCAAGCGCCTAGCGCATGCGCATTTAGTGGACTTATGGGACCATGCTTTTTTGGTGGCCAAGGAAGATCAGCCCGTGGTTACATTTTTAGCAAGCATGCCAAATCATAAAACCGTTATCTTAGATGATGTCCCTACTGTAGAAAACTTAGCCCGTCAGGCGTTTCAGATTCTTGAGCCCATTTTTAAAAACGCCTTTAAAGGGGGCCTCACTTTGGCTGCAATCCGTTTATATGAAACGCCCAATTGTTGGGCTGACGTCTTTAGCACTGATACAGCAGCGGTTTAATTGGATGAATGCGGATATTGATTTTATGACCCTTGCGCTTGAACAAGCACAACTAGCGGCGGCTCAAGGCGAGGTTCCAGTGGGCGCAGTATTGGTGCAAGATGGCGCAGTGATTGCACGTAGTTTTAATCAACCCATTAGCAAACATGATCCGAGCGCACATGCCGAAATGAATGTTTTGCGTTTAGCCGCAGCGCATTTGGCAAACTATCGTTTACCAGGCACAACGCTTTATGTGACTCTGGAACCCTGTGCAATGTGTTGTGGTGCAATGCTGCATGCACGCATCGAGCGGGTAGTCTTTGGTGCACTCGATCCTAAAACGGGGGCGGCCGGCAGTGTCCTCAATGTTTTGGCTGTACCGCAAATCAATCACCAAACTTCCGTCACCGGTGGCGTCTTGGGTGATGACTGCGGCAAATTATTAAAAACCTTTTTTCAGGCACGGCGGCAATGAAAATTCATCTGATTGCACCTTCTGGTGCTACGCTTGATCAACGCGGCCCTGATCTTGGAATGCGCTATTTAAGTGAACAGGGCGTTACCGTTAATAATTTCGCTTGCATTAAACGCGTGCATCAGCGTTTTGCTGGAACCGATCTTGAGCGCTTAGCTGAAATTAATGCCCTTGCGCAACTTGAAGCCGAAACGATTGTGATGGCAACGCGAGGCGGTTATGGTTTGCAGCGCATTTTGGGTAGCATTGAGTGGACAGCGCTAGCAGATGCAGTGAAGCAGGGGGTACAAATTTGTGGGCATAGCGATTTCACCGCTTTGCAATTAGGGCTGCTTGCTAAAACAGGGGCAATTAGTCTGGCAGGCCCGATGCTCAATTATGATTTTGGGGGAGCAAATCAGACTGGTGATACCAGCGCACCAAATTCTTTCATGTGGCAGCATTTTCAACGCGCCATTAACGAGCGCCGCTTAGATTGCGAAGTACTACAAGCCCAATCTTACTTGGGTGAATGGCAGAGTCCAAAAGCGCTGCACGGCCTGTTGTGGGGTGGCAATCTCACGATTTTAAGCACTTTAATCGGCAGCGAATTTATGCCGAGCATTGAGCAAACGCGCGGCGGTATTTTATTTTTAGAAGATATAAACGAACATCCTTATCGGCTTGAGCGCATGCTCATCCAGTTATTAGAGGCTGGTTTCTTGGCCCAGCAGAAGGCAATTTTATTGGGCGACTTCTCGGGCTATCGATTAGTTGACAATGATCGTGGCTATGATTTAGCGACTGCGATTGCTTGGTTACGTGAGCGCCTGCCAAACTCGATCCCCATTTTAACGGGCTTGCCATTTGGCCACTGCCCAGAAAAACTCACTTTACCTGTGGGCGCGCAGGCTAATTTGACAGCCAATTTACAGGGGTTTACGCTACAAGCGCAGTGGTAGGTATAGGCAAATAATTGGCCTAAGCTTCGGCGCCGCTTAAATGAAAGCTGGCTTTCAAGTCTTGCGCAAGGGCATTCTTGAGCGCTGGTAAAGCAAGCTTTAATGTTTCTTTTAAAGTCCAGGGCGGATTAACTACTAACATTCCACTCGCTTGTAAACGCCGCTCACCGGGTACATTAGCTACCCGCAACTCTGCTTGCAACCAAGGCCTTGAATTACTCGCAATGACTTTTTTTAAGCGATCTACCAGAGCAATCGATTCACGCCGCGGCAAGATGGGATACCAAAGAGCAAAACAACCTGTCGCGAAACGCTGCAAACCTTCTGCGAGCGTTGTTTCCAGCAGCCGATAATCATTTTTATCTTCATAAGCAGGGTCAATTAAAACTAAGCCTCTACGCCCTGGTGGTGGTAATAATGCTTTTAGTCCACTAAAGCCATTGCTGGCATAGACATCAATTTGTTTTGCATTCGGTAGTTGTGCCACATTACTTTGCAAAATAAGAATTTCTTTAGGATGTAATTCAAATAGTTTGAGTCGATCTTGCGGTCTTAAGAGGCGCGCCAAAATAAAAGGGGAGCCTGGATAAATAGATAAGGATTTAGTTTGGTTTTCAAGCCGCACTTGCTTGAGCAAGTTTTCGAAAGCGGGCTTCACTTCGGTACCTAAGCGTTCAATACCCAATTGCGCTTCTTTGCTTATTTGCGCAAAGCCATCCTGTAAGTTGTAAATACCAGCACCAGCATGCGTATCAATAAAAGTGAGCGCCCCCGGTTTTTCTTGGAGGTAGTGAATTAACTCAATTAGTACCAGATGCTTCAAAATATCTGCATGGCCACCCGCGTGAAAAGCGTGACGGTAACTAAACATAGCAGTGCATGATTACAAAACGAATGACTAGGCCACTATTTTTTGGCGTAGGCCAAAAACGAGGAGGGTGAGTGAAATAAAAATTATCCCAATATTTTGTAAATAGAGGTTATCAGCAAAATCAAGTGATGAATTTAACAAGATATAAATAGTAACAATGCCGCCAACGGCAATCAAGCGTGGCCACCAACGATTGGCAAGTAATTGCTTGCTGGGTATTTTGTCGGCTAGAAAGGCGCCAATAAGGCCACACCAAAAGCCTAAACCTGCTGCTACCAAAACGTCACTGAGCCAATGAACACCGAGAGCACTGCGGGAAATGCCGACGAAAATAGCAAATAAAAATAATAGTAATAGGGGTTTGCGGTACGTTGGTTTGGCGCTAAAAAAAATTGCCGTAGCAACAGAAAAAGCAGTTAGCGTATGGCCTGATGGCATTGAGTTGCTTAACAACATATCGCCATAGCGAAAAAAACTGCCTTCAACTAACACGCCAGAGGGGCGGGGTAAATTGAGTAACGGTTTGAGGGTTGAGCTAATAGCTGCGGTTAACACGCCAGCAAAAATTCCGGCACTTAAGACCCGAGGCGCAATGATCAGCAAAGGAAAAGCAATAGCAAAAAGACCCCAGCCATTGCCTAGAAAAGTAAATGCAGCCCAAGTCCAGTTCGGAAGAATTTGGCTGGCTTCATTAAGCGCTAAAAATGAGCTGACTTGTTGGCGGGTGAAAAATAAACCCAGCCCCAAGGTAATTGGAAGTAGAGGCAAAAGCCAGAACAGCAGTCGGGGAGGGCGGTTATTCAGCGGCATCCAGTTGCACTGTGACCTTCAGCATGACTTCTGCAACAGTAATAGCCTGCATACAGACATTATCTTGACAGGGTGTTTTGCGATGATTCGCTGCGCTCACGCAAGGCGAGCAGGCAAGCTGCGCGGTGATGGGAATCGAGCGACCCAGTGAGCCATATAAGGCTGGCGTTTCTGGGCCAAAAAGAACTACCGTCCGTAATTGGGTAACCGAAGAAAAATGACCTGGACCAGAGTCATTGGTAACCATCACTTTGGCAAGTGTATATAAAGCGGGTAATTCACCAAAACTCACTTTGCCAGCAAAGTTAATCGCACGCACCACTTCTGCTTGTTGGCGGATCGCTTCAACATAAGCAACTTCATTCGTCGAGCCAGTAATGAGGATGAGATCGTTTGGCCAGCGCACATGAATCGCGCTAATTAGCTCTGCAAACCGCTGCGGTGCCCAGCGGCGTTGGGGTAATAGATCGCTAGCATTGGGATTAATCAGGATAAGGCGTTGGGCTTGGTCATCAAACGGAATTGAGAGCTGCTGTGCTAATTGAATAATGCGTTCTTGTACAGTTTGCAGTACGTGTGGATCGATTTTGGCTTGTTCAATATGAATCGCAGAATCAGGAATGGCAATTTTACTAAAAGGGATTTCAATCTTCGTCGCAAAGGCAGCATAGACCAAAGAGATAAAGTTTTTAGCAATATGAATATGGGGGTTGTAATGTACCTTGCGCGTTAACATCGTGCCGCGCCATAGTCCTTCACCGTGAAAAATATGGTAACCAACCCGCCGTTGCGCGCCACAAAGCCCAGTTAAGAGGGCTGTAAAGCGCGAGAATAATTCGAGGTCAATCACCGTATCAATTTGGTGTCGACGCGCTTGCCATAAAAAAACCGCAGAGTCGCGCATCAGGCTAAACAAGCCCGATGCATCAATGGTGAAAATATTTTCAGGTTTTACCGTGTTTAACAAACTTAAGCTTGCACGATTACTTTTAAAGATCAGAAAGTAAATTTCAGCGCCACGAGCTTGGGCTTCGCGCATGGCTGGGTCAACTAATATCGCGCTACCCATTTCTGATAATTCAATAAAGAGTAATTTATGTGGACTTGGCAGTGCGGGTTTGAATGCGCTTTGCAGGCGATCGAGTATGGACACCAGCGGGCTAATGATGGCGCAAAGCGGTACCCCCACCCAGTGGTCGATGCTACGCATGGTATTGACACTAATACTCATTCGGTACGCTTATTTAAATTTTAAGATGGGATAAACGCCAGGCAGAGCACAGAGCGCAGAAAATGCGCCAAAGCTAACTGAGGCTAAAACTGTTAAAGAGGGATCTACTCCCCATAAAACGAGTACCGAGGAGAGTGTAGCTTCGCGTAATCCCCAACCAGAAATACTAATCGGCAGCATGAGTAACAAGCTAAGGGCAGGTAAACCAATCATCAGTGCTTCAATTGGCACAGCAGCCCCGTAGGCCTTTAAGCAGCAACCTAGGGCAACGATATTAAAGCAGTGAATGCCAATTGAGAAAGTAACTTGGGCAATTGTGATGGGAAAACCAAAGGCAAATCGAATGCCGGGTAAGGTAGCTGTCATACGAAAGCGTGCCAAGATTTTTTCTAAGAGTCTGAGGCTGGGACCCCAAATTAAAATTAGCGTACCTACTATGCCAGCAAAGAGCATGATTGCAATTACGCCGTATCCTAATTCAACCCCCCAGCTAGCAAGCGTAGCACCACCTAATATTAAGCCAATGCCACCCAATACGTTATTACCTGCTAAGCCCAACATACGATCAATTAAAGTCATTGCAAAGCCCAAGCGTAATTTGGGTGTGGCGTGATCTAAATCCACGGCATGATGTAATTCATCATCAAGTTCTTTTTTGCCACTAACCTTGTTATCGGCAGTCAGGTGGCTACCGGTCACAGCCCGGTAACTATCGCCACCTAAGGTGCTAGGTAAGCCTTGATTAATTAAGGTACCAGCGAAATACAGCTTAATGTAAGCAAAAACACTGCCTTGAAAGCCGACTTTACGCATCAGTAGTGCCCACCGAACACCGCCACAGGAAAATGCGGACAAAATGGCTAGTACTGCCCCAATAAACCACATGGGTTGCATTTTTAATTCGGTGGTGAAAAGCGCATGCCAGTCGATGCCGCTAGTGGCTTTCCATAGCAGGGCAATCGACAGCAAAATCCGAATCGTGGGCCAACAGCGCTTGAGGAGGGTTTTCCAGCCAGATTGAGGGGCGGCATTTACGGGCCTATTTTTGCTCATAGGCGTAAGGATAATCCTTTGGGGTGCCAGCCTTGACAAAAACTGAAGTCAAAACGGGATAAGGCTTGGTTAAAGCGGTTAATCGCAAGGTTCTCGATGGGTTCGCAAGTATTGAAATAACCACGGGGATCACTTGAATTGATCGGGGCAGCGAAGGGTAAGCCTGACCAATTGACCAAAATAATGTTGGCATTCTCTGGTAAGGGGCCAAACCACAGATCAAATTGGTCTTGACGTTGGTCGAGTACAAACACTGGTAAAGGCTCGCTATACCAAGCTAATCGACTAGCAAGAGTCCAATTTTGTACTGCAGTTCCTGCAGCTTGTTTCTCTTGCGCTAATTGAGCAGCACGGGCGCCTGCTAAATTCCAACCATACAAATCAGCGATGGGATTATTTTGTTGTGCGCTGAAACTGATGCCACCAATAAACACTAAGGTGAAGCCTAATAGGCAAAGTAATAATTGCAGTCCTGCGCACAGGTTGAGTAGCCAGCGGTATGATTTTTGCCACAGCGCAGCTAAGCCAATTCCAGCAAAGGGCGCCAAACAAAACCAAGCGGGACTGGTCCAGTGCGGGAGACCACCGCCAGCAGAGAGAATTGCAAAGAGCGTAAAGGGCAAGAAAAAGAAGCCCAATAAAGCGAGTACTTGGGGTTTAGCGAACGAGAAAAAGTGGCGTAGAAAAACAATGCCACCGATTGGTAGTAAAACGCCATAGGCTAGGAATTGAATCCCAACAAATCGTGCTATTCCCATCCAAGACCATGCGCCACCACCGCCATGATTGATTTGATATTGAAAGGAAATCCATTCATGGGCCCAATTCCAGAAAATAATCGGGCTGATAGCGACGAGTGTAATGAGACACGCTACCCAAAAACCGGCCTGATTGAGCCAGCTCTTACGAGGGGAGAATAAAAAAACTAGCGCCAGTGCAAGCGCACTAAAAATAGCAGTGTATTTACTTAAACCAGCTAGGCCTAGCACTACGCCCAACACTATCCATTGCCAGACGTAAAACTGCTGTGCCTGTTGCAGCCAACAAATGGCTAGCCACAATATAGTTAATACCAGCGGCGTTAAGAGTGAATCGGGTAAGAGACCAATTGCTAAAACATGTGGCAAAGGCGCTAAGACGATAGCAATGACGGCAGCAATACTGGCTATTTGCTTTGATGGTAATTGCTGTGCAAGCGAGTTGCGAGTGCTGGTTTGCAGATAAAGTATTAAATCGTTGGTGATGTGATACACCAAAGCACATGAAATTAGCCACAGCATTTCAGGTATGAAGCGGATTACACCTTCACTGAAGTCATTAACCACTAAAGGCCATTGAATCCAGCCGACTAACGGAGGGTGATCGAAATAACTCCAAGCCAGGTGTTTGGCATATAAGGCATAGTGCGCTTCGTCAACTGAAAACTCAACGGTAAAGCCCAGCGCCAAATGAATCAATGCGGCAACTAAC
>CAILUH010000279.1 GCA_903837335.1 uncultured beta proteobacterium
ATTATTTTTACTAAACCCCCTGAATCGGTAATCGGTCCGGGAGCGAATATTGTGATTCCGCAACAGGTCTCAAATACTATTGATTACGAGGTTGAGTTAACTGTGATTATTGGCAAAGGTGGCAAAGGCATTAGTCAAGCCAATGCCATGCAGCATGTTTGGGCCTATACCGCAATTAATGATGTGACTGCACGCGATTGGCAACTACGGCATAAGCAATGGTTCTTAGGGAAAAGCTTTGATACTTTTTGCCCGATGGGCCCTTGGGTGGTAACAGCCGATGAACTAGATGTTAACGATATCTCGGTTAAGTGTTGGGTTAACCAAGAATTACGTCAAAGCTCTAATTCAAAAGATTTAATTTTTAATATTCCCAAGCTCATTGAGACCATTTCCGCGGGGATTACTTTGTATCCAGGTGACATCATTGCGACTGGCACACCTGCCGGGGTAGGTTTAGGATTTAAACCCCCCAAGTATTTAGCGCCGGGCGATATTGTTAAATTAGAAATCGGTGGCGTTGGCGTATTAGAAAACCCATTGGTAATGGGTTAGTAGAGCGCTTAATGTTTAATTTTAGAATCGCCGAGCATGTTATCGGCTTTAATAAAATATTTTCTGCCGTAAGCTAATACTTGAGCATCACTTGGGTGATCGACAGTTTCTACGCCTAAAATATTTTTTGCTACCTGCGGATCATGTTGGTTCGCATGCTTAAATAATTCTAATTTTGCAGAGCCTGGACCGATAATTAAAATTTCTTTGGCATCTTTAATTGCCGTAATTACCGCGTGCAAATATCCTGCATCGAGTGCCACGTGACCGCTACCTGAAGCCCCCTTTTTATGGTGCAAGTGGAGGTGCTTAGAGTGGGTAGAAATGATTTGATTTTCACTTGCTTCAGCATCAAAACGAATGATATGGGCTTCTTGATGGTCAATCCAAACGACGACATGATTAAATGACATTACTGCTCCTTGATACGATAACAACTGAAAATGGCATATGTGCTAATTAATCTAAGCCCATATTCCTCTCGCTTCATTATATGGGCTTACTGAGTCATTTTTGACTTATTACTGTATTTAGCACAGTGCGAATTTCTTGGCTCAATTCAGAGGCGGTCATGCCGATGGGCCCAATGCCTTTTTTGGCTAAGGAATCGCCTGCTAAGGCATGTAAATAAACTGCCAGGATAGTTGCACTCCAAGCATCTAGGTTATGCTGAATTCCTTGCGCAGTCAGTGCAGCCACACAACCTGTGAGCACATCACCCATGCCTGCAGTCGCCATGCCTGGATTACCGCAGGGACAAACTAGCGTTTTTTGCATTGGCGAACCAATTAATGTATGTTGACCCTTCAGCACCACAATTGCATTCGTCAGCTTAATTAAGTCAAGCAAAGCACGAGGGCGATTAGCTTGAATACTTGCAGCATCAGTTTGTAAGAGTGCCGCAGCTTCACCGGCATGTGGTGTGATGATGGCAGGAAAAGACCTTGCCTTTAGAGTACTCATCAACCCCGTATTATTTGCTAAGAGCTGTAGTGCATCAGCATCTAAAATTAGAATTTGGTTGCTACTGAGTGCTTGGCGGAGATAATGTTTTGCAGTTTTGCTAAATCCTAAGCCTGGGCCAATTGCAATTACATTTGGATTAATATTACCTAGAATTTGCTTGGGAGAAAAACGCATGGCGTCTACGAGCATTAATTCTGGGTAAGAATCGATCAGATGTGCTGAGGCAGAATCTAGCATAGCGATGTGAGTCCAACCTGCGCCACTATATAGTGCGCCAAGGCCAGCTAAAACAATGGCGCCTGCTTTACCGGCTTCGCCACCAATAAGTAAAACGTTACCAGCATTCCCTTTATGTTCAGCTGCTTGCCGCACCAATTTTTTGGCTAAGCGATTCAACTCAGGCACAGTGAGCTTGCGCTGATTGACAGCGATGGGAAGGCGTTTTTTGATCATTTAAGGTAATAGAATAGACTTAAAAGTCTTATACTTAAAACATATTAATTTTAGGAGTAAATAATGCGTATTCTTCAACGAATGGGTTTTTTAGTGCTTTATTTTGCAACTTTCGCTTGTTTTGCCCAGTTGCCAGATGCTCGATCTGTGAATGGTATTCGCTTTATTACTGGCGGCATTGGTTCAGATGTATCCAAGGCGATGCAGGCTGAAGCTAAACAATGGCCTTTATTACTTGAGTTTTCGCAAGCGGATGGTCAAGCAAAACCAGCTTGGGTTTCGGGCGTTAAAGTTGTCATTAGTGATGCAAAAAATGCACCTCTGCTCGATACGGTCTGTGATGGGCCACTCATGTTAGTCAAACTTCCACCAGGCTCTTATTCAATTGTGGCTTCTTATAATGGCGTAGCTCAAAATCGTACTCTAGTGATTGCGAAAGACGTGCCTCAACGAATAGTGATTACTTGGAAGAGCCCTTCTTAATTACGGATTGCTAATTCCATGCGGTCGAGCGCTTGATTTAGTAATGCCCTTTGGGTGCCAAAGTTGAGGCGGACAAATTTGGGCTCATTAAATTGGGACCCGGGCGAAAGATGAACGCCGTGCTGTAAAAATAAATCCTGGGGCTTGGCTAACCCGAGTTTGCTGCAATCAATCCACGCTAAATAGCTCGCTTCGCTATGAGCAAAGTGCAGAATGTTGCTTGCATTGATGCGGGTTTCAACTAGATGGCGATTTTCTCGTAGATACTCAATCAATGCTTTTCTCCATGGCTCACCCTCGTTAAGCGCTGCCTGCGTAGCAATATAACTAAATAAGGATGGATCAGCGATCGTGCTGTGTAGATCAGTCTGCATGGCTTTGCGTATGAGTGGATTTTCTGCAACTGCCCAAGCTAAACCGGTGCCGGGAAAGTTAAAGGTTTTATTCAACGACATTAAGGTAACGGTATTCATTGAAATAGCTTTGCTCAAACTAGCAAGTGGAATATGGCGCTTATTGTCATCGAGTACTAAACCCGCATGAATTTCATCAGCACAAACGAGAATATCGTTAGCTAAACAAAAATCAGCGACTTGACTTAATTCGGCACGCGTAAAAACGGTACCCCCGGGATTTTGTGGGTTACATAGGAGCATTAAGCGCGTGGTCGGCTTAGCAAACGGATCAAGCTGCGCGAATGGTAAAACCCAGCGATTTTCTTCTAGGGCTAAAGGGAGTTCAGTAAAGTCGCGTGGGGCTTGGGTACAGGCTAAGCGCAAGTGGTGATAGACAGGCCGAGGAATTAATACATGTTGATTGGGCGTAGTTAGTTGCCGTACCGCCGTATGCAGACCCGATACAACATTGGGGAGAAAGACAATCCAACTGGGATCGACTTCCCAGGCGTAATGCGCTTGTAAATGGCGAGCAATGGCTTCTGGTAAAGCAGTGGGTGAGTGCGTGTAGCCAAATACACCGTGTTGCACGCGGGCTGAAAGAGCATCTACAACAGAAGGCGGGGAAGCAAAGTCCATATCCGCTACCCAGAGCGGAATCACATCCTGGGGATTGGCATCCCAACGAATGGAATCCGTCTTGCGCCGATGGATTGGCGCATCGAAATTAAATGACATGTTGAACTACCTTAACTAGCATCACGCGCCAAACGCAATCCAGTCATTTGCCAGCGCGTATGGGCGGGGAAGAAATTACGATAACTGGGTCGAATGTGCGATCGAGGCGTTAGGCAAGACCCACCTTTGAGCACCATTTGGTTCACCATAAATTTGCCGTTATATTCTCCTGCAATTCCATCCCAGGGTTGAAAGCCGGGATAAGGACCATAATTACTTGAGGTCCATTGCCAGACATCGCCATAAAGCGTGTCGCTCGCTGCAGGCATTGGTACGAGATGCTGACTATCAAGCAAATGGCTGCTTGCAGGAATTACATTACCCGCTTGATGAAGCGCAAATGCTTCCCACTCAAATTCAGTCGGCAAACGTGCACCACGATATTCTGGATGCGTTGCGCTCAACCAGCGGGCGAAGGCCTCGGCTTCAAAGTAACTAATATGGCTAACCGGTGCTGCGAGGTTAAGCGGGGCATTGCCACGCAAAGTAAATTCAGCATATTCTGCAGCAATACCTTGTGCAGCATTGATCGGGCTCCAATACATTGGCGCCTGAATTTTTTCTTGATTAATCCAGGCCCAGCCCGCGTCTAGCCACCATTGATGATCTTGATAACCGCCTGCGCGGATGAACTCCAGCCATTGACCATTAGTAATGAGTTGGCTGTCAATTAAATAGGGCGCAAGGTAGACAGTATGCTGCGGTGCTTCGTTATCAAAATGAAAGCCCCTGGCTGCGGTATTAAACCCAAGCCTAAATAAGTTGTGCTCTTGTTGGGGCCCGCGCAACCAATGATGGACGCCAGCAGCTTCAGTAGGGCGAATTTGCTCGGGTAAGTAACTCGGTAGCAGCGAATTGCTTGAAAATAAATGGTGAATATCAGTTAGTAATAATTCTTGATGCTGTTGTTCATGATGAATGCCAAGCTCCGTAATCCAAGCTAATTCAGTGGTGTTCTCATCAGTTAATAGTTTCTGCATCCGCGCATCAACCTGCTGGCGCCAAGTAAGCACTTCTTCTAAAGTTGGGCGAGTTAATAACCCACGAGCTGGTCGCGGGTGCTTATCGCCAACGGCATTGTAATAACTATTAAACAAGACGGCGAATTCCTTGCGCCAGGGAGCGAAATCATTTTCAAAGTACTGTAAGATCATGGTTTCAAAAAACCAAGTTGTGTGGGCTAAATGCCATTTCGCTGGGCTAGCATCTGGCATCGATTGCGCCTGACAATCTTCGGCGCTTAAGTTGGCAATGAGATCAAGCGATTGCTGCCGCGTTTGCATAAATGCAGTCTGCAAATTCACTAGTTCACTTAAGGCGGCAGTATGAATTTTATTTGACATGTTTAGGTAGCATAAATAACAGCGTAATATTGCTGCGGGTCAGTCCACACTTTCATCTTATCAAATCCGGCAGCAGTTAATAGCTGTTGGATAGAGCTTAAGGAGTATTTATGGGAGTTTTCAGTATGAATCCGCTCCCCCTGTTTAAAATGACGTTCTTTTCCTTGCCATTGCACGGTATTTGCTTGTAAGGCTTCTAAATAGAGTTCTACCCGCATCAGCTCTGCATTAATGACGATTTGATGCTTGAATTTAGCCACCTCAAAATTGGCTCCTAACAATTGATTCACATTACGCAAAATATTGAGGTTGAAAGCCGCTGTCACCAGTAGGGGATCGTTGTAAGCGGGCTCGAGGATACTTGCTGATTTGAATAAATCGATACCAAGCAGAAGACCGCCACCCAGAGATTCCCGCTGAATTTGTTGAAGTAGTTGCAAGGCTTCAGTTGGCGAAAAGTTTCCTAAACTAGACCCAGGATAAAAGAAGGTGCGAGGCGTTTGGGGAACTTCTGGCGGTAAGCTTAATTGCTGAGAAAAATCCATGCCTATACCCATCATTGGGATATTAGGATATTGGCTTTGCAAGTGAGCTAAGATGGTTCTAAGATAGGTAATAGAAAAATCGATTGCGACATAGAGATTGGGTTGGAGTAAATCAAAGAAGCGCGCGGCTTTTTGGCAATTGCCAGCACCCAAATCAATCAACAAAGGATTGGCACCGATTTGCGCTTGAATTTCTGCACCAAATTGGTTAAAAATAATTTCTTCAGTAGCTGTTAAATAATATTCTGGTAGATAAGTAATAGCTTCAAACAAGCGAGAACCTAGATTGTCATAAAAGAACTTCGGCGGCAAACGCGCGGGAGTACTTAAAATGCCTAATTCAGCTTCTTGTTGAAGGGTAGTAGCTTGGGTTGAGAGTGTTTCAATAAAGGGGATAGACACAGCAATTTCGCTTAAGGTGTAACGTCTCTTTATACCTGAAGTCGATGACTTGGGTATGAAGCAACTTGAACGTGGGGTTACCTGCGGATATATTTATTTAGCACTATGATAGTTACCCAGTCCCTAATTTATTGTTAATTTTTACTTATGCCACAAGCCACGCTAACTCAGACCATTCCTTTATTTCCATTAGGTACCACGCTATTCCCTGGGGGCGTTTTGCCCTTAAAGATTTTTGAAGTGCGGTATTTAGATATGGTGAAGAAGTGCTTTAAGGAGGGCTCTTGCTTTGGCATTGCCACTATTGCGGCAGGCTCTGAGGTACGCATGCCGAACCAAGCAGTGCAATTATTGCCCATTGGTACCTTGGCAAAAATTATGCATTTTGATGCTTTGCAGCCAGCGCTCTATTTCATTCAATGCGAAGGCCAAAGTCGTTTTCGTATTTTAGAAAGCACAGTCCAGTCTAATGGCTTAGTCATGGCCACTGTTGAACTGATGGGAGATGATGCCGTCATGCCAATTCCAGCGGAGTTGACTGCCAGTGCAACTACCTTGGGAAAAGTCATACGAGCCCTACAAGAGCAGGGTGTATCTCAAGAGGAAATGCCCTTTAAACAACCCTTTCGCTTGGATGAATGCGGTTGGGTTGCAAATCGCTGGGCTGAGCTATTGCCGCTCACACCATTACAAAAACAACAGCTATTACTACAAGAAAATCCACGCCTGAGACTTGATTTAGTGAATGACTTTTTAGATCAAGAAGGTGTGCGGTAAATTTTTTTGGCCTTAACTTTTTTCTAAAGTAATGCCCCCTTTTTTAATAATTTCAGTCCATTTCTTAATTTCAGAATTGATATAGCGTTGTAATTCTTCCGGAGAACTCGCTTGTGGCTCGGCGCCAAGTTCGGTAAAGCGGGCTCGCACATTCGGATCTGCGCTCGCTTTAACAATGTCTTTATTGAGGCGATCAACCACGGCTTTAGGCGTACCTTTAGGAGCAACAATGGCAAACCAAGCGGCAGAATCATAACCTTTAACGCCTGCCTCGGCCGCAGTGGGAACATTAGGAAGTGCTGCTAAACGTTTATTAGATGCCACTGCCAATGGTTTGACATTACCTGCCTTAATTTGCCCAATGACATTGGGAAGTAATTGAAAGCTGACGGGTGCTCGACCAGCAACTAAATCGGTTACTAGGTTAGCGGTAACGCGATAAGGAATATGGGTCATTTTCACCCCTAGCAATTGTTCGTAATAAGCGCCTGCTAGATGTTGTGAGCTGCCATTACCTACTGAACCATATGCAACATCAGGATTTTTGCGTAAATAGTCATTCAGTTCGGCGAGCGTATTGATATTCAGTGTTGTGCTGGCGACAACCACATTCGGGAGGATAGCGATGAGCGCAATCGGTTGAAAATCTTTTTCTGGATCGTAACTTAAGTCAGGATAAAGAATTTTATTGATCGCCAGGGGACCAGAAGTACTGGTGCCAATAGTAAATCCATCAGGCTCTGCGCGCGCGATTGCTGCGGTACCAATATTACCGCCAGCAGCCGGCTTATTATCAAAAACAAAACGTTGACCCGTATTCGTTGTCACTTGTTCGAACAAAATACGCGTAATTACATCACTAGCACTGCCTGCTGAAAAAGGAATAATAAAATTGATTGGTTTAGCCGTATTTTGTGC
>CAILUH010000280.1 GCA_903837335.1 uncultured beta proteobacterium
GCTGGGTTTAGGCCTAAATCAGAATCACGAATGGCTTTTTCAATCACCGCCACCATGGTTTTTTCAAATGGCTGGACATTGATGGTACGGGCATCGGCCAAGCCTAAATTCGCTACTTGGCTAAGCGGCGTTGGGTTGCCATAATAATCCACCGTAATGTGCTCAAGGATGCCGGCGTTAGCGCGTCCCGAACGAATTTTTGCTAAATTACCTTTTAATGATTCAAGCGACCGATGCATCTTTTGCTCGGCGCTAGTTTTGATTTCTGCAGCAGACATCACAGCACTCCTTTTAAACGTGTACTAAAGTACCTTCCGACTCACCCAACACCACGCGCATTAAAGCGCCTGGCTTCAAAATAGAAAATACCCGAATGGGTAACTTACGATCGCGACATAAGGCAAACGCCGTAGCATCCATTACTTGTAAATTTTTAATTAATGCCTCATCAAAGGTAATGGTGTGATACAAGGTCGCTGAAGGGTCAAGCTTGGGATCACTACTGTAAATACCATCCACCTTAGTAGCCTTGAGCATCACTTCAACGCCCATCTCAGCACCACGTAAAGCTGCGGCTGTATCGGTAGTAAAAAATGGGTTTCCAGTACCAGCAGCAAAAATAACTACCTTACCTTCGCTCATCGCGCGAATGGCCCGTGGGCGAATATATGGCTCAACCACCTGGTCCATACGTAATGCCGATTGCACACGCGCTTCTACCCCTTTTTGACGTAAGGCATCTTGCAACGCTAAGGAATTCATCATCGTGGCTAACATGCCCATGTAATCAGCGGTGGCTCGATCCATACCTGCTGCGCCACCTGCGACACCGCGGAAAATATTACCACCGCCAATCACAATCGCTAATTCAATACCTATCCCAACGACTTCAGCAATTTCTGCCACCATCGAGTCAATCGTAATCGGGTTAATTCCAAAAGCATCGTCCCCCATCAGGGCTTCACCAGAAAGTTTCAGGAGGACACGCTTATAAGCTGGCATTGTGAAAGACCCTATTCAAGAGATTTATTTAAGCACTTACCTTTGCAGCAGCAACTTGTGCAGCAACTTCCGCAGCAAAATCGTCTTGGCGCTTCTCAATGCCCTCGCCAACAACATATAAAGTAAATGACTTAATCGTGGTATTCATGGCTTTGAGCATTTGCTCAACGGTTTGCTTATCGTTTTTAACAAAGGTTTGGTTGAGTAAAGAAACTTCCTTGAGATACTTTTGTACCGTACCCTCAACCATTTTTGCCACGATGTCAGCAGGCTTGCCAGACTCAGCCGCCTTCTGCTCAGCAATATTGCGTTCAGCAGCAATGTTGGCAGCAGGAACATCAGCCGCAGATAAAGCGACCGGCTTCATTGCTGCAATATGCATAGCCACATCTTTAGCGGCTGTTTCATCGCCTTCAAATTCCACCATGACGCCAATGCGCGTGCCATGCAAATAAGATACCAATTTACCGGTACTGGCAAAGCGCTGGAAACGACGGGGCGTCATATTTTCGCCAATGCGCCCAATTAATTCACTACGCACGGCATCAACCGTTTTGCCATCCATTGCTAAGGCTAATAAAGCAGTGGTATCCGCCGGATTTTGTTTAGCAATTAACTGTGCGCAAGCATTACTAAAAGCTAAAAAATCATCGTTTTTTGAAACGAAATCGGTTTCGCAATTCACTTCAATCAAAGCACCAGTGCCACCGTCAATGTAACTCGCTACAACGCC
>CAILUH010000281.1 GCA_903837335.1 uncultured beta proteobacterium
GCTTGTTGGCCAACAGTAATAGCTTGCTCGCCAAAGCCCATCACCAAGGCCTCATCTTTAAGCGTGAATAAACAGGAAGGTTCTAGACCTAGAATGGCAATGCCACGCTCGGCGTAAGGATGCAAATGCGTCAATAGGGCGCTTAGTTGCTCTTGCGCTTCATTTACCATGCCTGCAGCTAAATAAGTGCGCCCACAACAAAATTGTTTGCCACAACCCGGTTGTTCAGTTCGTGTCTCTTTCGTAGGTTGTGGAATATGAATGCGATAACCCGCCGTTTCAAGTAAGCGAATTGCGGCTTGGAGATTTTCATTTTCAAAATACGCATTAAAGGTATCGGCAAATAAAACAACCCCTTTACCCTCACCTTGAAGTAAAGCATCAGGGGAATGCGTATATTTCTCTTGCAGAATAGTTTGATTTTTCCAAAGTGTTTTAGCCCTCCAGACGGGTAAGCTACGGGCCGCTGAAATTCCAGTGAGCCATTGGAGAATTTTGGCAATGAAAGGTACTTGATTGCGTAAATTAAGTAGTGCTGGCAAGCCTGGTAATGCGCTAACGATAGGTGCATATCGTGGCAAATGCGCTACTAGTAAATCGCGCACTGAATGACCTACCCGTTTTTTATAACGCTGCAAAAACTCAATTTTCATTTTCGCCATATCAACACCCGTGGGGCATTCACGGCGGCAGGCTTTACAACTAACGCATAAATCCATCACTTCTTTAACTGCATCAGTGGCTAATGGATCGCTTAAGCTAATGGCATCCTGCTCTAATTGACCCGACATCGCTAAACGTAAAGTATTTGCGCGTCCGCGGGTCAAATGCTTTTCATCCCTAGTAACTCGATAACTTGGGCACATCACCTCGGCGTCAAACTTACGGCAATGACCATTGTTATTGCACATTTCAATGGCTTTCGCTAAACCTAAGGCCGGATCACCACCCGTGCCTGGCGCAGAGATTGCTTCGGTAATAGGATTGTTTTGTACATCCCACGCCGACCAATCGAGTGCAGGCTTTAAGGGAATGATGGCGTAGTTGGGCGGATACCGAAACAAAATCGAGTCATCCATTTTTGGCGGATCAATGATCTTGCCGGGATTAAACAAATGTTGTGGATCAAAAGCAGTTTTGATTGCCCCCAAAGCGGCAGTAATTTTGGGACCAAATTGCCACGAAATCCATTCTCCACGACACAAGCCATCACCATGTTCACCGCTATATGCACCTTTATAGCGCCGCACTAATTCTGCAGCCTCTTCTGCAACTGCGCGCATTTTCTGCGCGCCATCGCGGCGCATATCTAAAATCGGCCGAACATGTAAGGTGCCCACTGATGCGTGTGCATACCAGGTACCGCGGGAGCCATGCTTGGTAAATACCTCAGTAAGCGCCTGGGTGTAATCGGCTAAGTGCTCGAGGGGCACAGCGCAATCTTCAATAAAGCTGACGGGTTTACCGTCTCCCTTTAGGCTCATCATGATATTGAGACCCGCTTTACGTACTTCCCATAAATTCTTTTGTAAATTAGCATCAGTCATGGGTACAACACTATTAGCCAAACCAAGATCGCCCATTAACTCTTGTAAGCTTTGTAATTGCGCTAGTAGAGGCGCTTGGCTTTCTCCTGAAAATTCAACCAATAGAATTGCTTCAGGGGTTATTGCTTGAGGATCAATTAATGCGGTTTCGATGACTTGCTTGAAGCTAGGATTACTGCGGGCTAAATCAATCATGGTGCGATCGACTAATTCCACTGCGCTTGGGCCTAACTTCACCAGATGTTGCGCACTTTCCATTGCACGGTAAAAACTCTTGAAGTTCACTACTCCAAGAACTTTATGTTGGGGCAGAGGAGCTAGCTTTAAGCGCAATGATTTGAAATACGCCAAGGTACCTTCGCTACCAACCAAGAGGTGCGCCAAATTGACACTACTGTCAGAGGTGTAGGGTAATTCACTTTGGGGATGGAAAATATCAAGGTTGTACCCGGCAACACGGCGTAATACCTTGGGCCAATTGGCTTCTATTTCGGGTTGCAGTTGCTCGGCCAGACTTTTAACAAAAATACCTAATTCTTTAGCGACGCCAGCGCTTTGGGCATAAGGGCCAAACTGCCCAACCTTGCCATTGGCTAACCAAGCTTCAATGCCAAGCACGTTATGTACCATGTTGCCGTAGGCGATTGAGCGGCTGCCACAGGAATTATTACCGGCCATTCCGCCAATCGTGGCTTGCGCACCGGTGGAAACATCCACCGGAAACCATAAGCCACTCGGTTTAAGTTTGGCGTTGAGGTGGTCGAGCACTAACCCTGGCTCGACCTCGGCCTCGGCTCGATTGAGGTCTATTTCGAGGATATTGCGAAAGGCGTGGCTATTGTCGATTACTAACGCCGAGCCTGTGGTTTGGCCACATTGACTGGTGCCACCACCACGGGGTAAAACAGGAATAGCAAATTCTGCGGCCACTGCTAAGGCAGTTTTCACGTCTTCAGCATCTTCTGGAATCAAGACAGCTAAAGGAAATTGCTGGTAAATCGAGGCATCAGTGGCATACCGGCCGCGATTGGCGAGATCAGTGAATAAAGCCCCCTTGACGTTTTTACGCAAGCGGGTGGCAATTTCGGCTGGGAATACGTAATTATTCAGCATATGGCAAGATATGGCAAAATACTATAAAGAACCATATTTAGCAGGCTATCAATAGCACAAATAATATTTTTAATTTAGGAGACTCCATGTTAAAACTTGACACACACCCTTCAGGCCACCATTTTCTCAATATTCCTGGCCCAAGCCCAGTACCACCCCGTATTTTGCGCGCAATTAGCTATCAGGTCATTGACCATCGCGGCCCCGAGTTCCAAGCTTTAGCATTAAAGGTTTTAGAGGACGTTAAAGGAATCTTTAAAACTAAGCAACCCGTAATTATTTACGCTGCCTCTGGAACCGGTTCTTGGGAAAGTGCTTTAGTCAATGTCTTAAATCCCGGCGACAAAATCTTAGGTTACGAAACCGGTCAGTTTGCGCATCTGTGGATGGTGTTAGCAAAAAAATTGGGCTTAAATGCTGAAATTATTTCCAAGCCTGGTGATGCTGCTTGGCGTTGGGGTGTTGATGCGAATTTAATTGAAGAGCGTTTAAAGCAAGATACTAAACACGAAATTAAAGCAGTCTGTGTCGTGCATAACGAAACTGCCACTGGTATCACTTCGAATATTCCTGCAGTACGTAAAGCAATTGATAATGCTAAGCATCCAGCCTTGCTATTAGTGGACACTGTCTCTGGTTTGGGTTCTGCTGATTATCGCCATGATGAGTGGGGCGTTGATGTGACGATTGCGGGCTCACAAAAAGGTTTAATGTTGCCACCCGGCTTAGGTTTTAATGCGATTTCGCAAAAAGCCATTGATGCTAGTAAGAAAGCGACAATTCCCCGTGCCTATTGGGATTGGACCGACATCATCGAATTTAACAAACAAGGCTTTTGGCCAAGCACACCTAATACCAACCTGCTCTATGGTTTGCATGAAGCTATCGACATGATGAATACTGAAGGCTTAGATAATATCTTTGCCCGACATAAACGTTTAGGTGAAGCCTGCCGTCGTGCTGCCGCTGCTTGGGGCCTAGAAAATCAGTGTCAAGATCCCAATGCCTATTCACCAGTGAATACGGCAATTTTGGCGCCTGAGGGCATGGATTCTGATGCTTTGCGTAAACACATTTTAGAGCGCTTCAATTTGGCCTTAGGTACAGGATTGGGTCGTGTTAAAGGTCGCGTATTCCGTATTGGTCACCTCGGCGATTGCAATGACTTAACCCTCATGGCAGCCTTAAGTGGGGTTGAAATGGGTCTGCAAAATATGGGTTACAAACCCAAAGCCAGTGGCGTAGTGGCCGCGCAAGATTTCCTAAAATCAGCTGCTAATAAGATTGAAAGAGAAGCCGACAGCCCTGTTCTTGTTTGAAAAAAATTACCATGCTCGCTAAAAAGCCCTATCTCACTCAAGCTGATGTGCAGAAAATTTTGAATGCGGCAGATGCTTTCGCAGCAGCTGGTAATTTTGCAGTGACGATTGCCGTATGTGATGATGGGGGTCATCTCTTAGGTTTAATTAGACGTGATGAGTGCGCTCCTGTTTCAACCTATATCGCTGAAGAAAAAGCACGTGCTGCCGCAATGGGCAAACGTGAAAGTCGCGTCTATGAAGAGATTATTAATAATGGACGTATTTCCTTCTTATCAGCGCCGCATATTGGCGGCATGTTAGAGGGTGGGATCAATATCGTGGTCGATGGGTTTACTATAGGGGCTGTAGGCGTATCTGGCGTTAAATCTGCTGAGGATGCTAGCATCGCCCAAGCCGGCATTGCCGCTCTTTCGTAAGCCGCTAATTTAAAAGGGCTTTTTTGTATTTTGAAAAGGTATTTTGATTAATTCTGCTCCTGAAGTAAATTCCCCTGCCAATTCTCCGCCCAATGGCGGATCTGAAGACCCTCCTAATGCCCCCGTGGCAGCCTTTACTGATTTTGCTTTAGATCCCCTCATACTCAAGGCGATCGCTGAGCAGGGCTATACCCTTCCCACCCCAATTCAAGCAAAGGCAATTCCTATTGTTCTGACGGGGCAAGACGTCATGGGAGCTGCGCAAACCGGAACAGGTAAGACGGCAGCCTTTATCTTGCCAATCATTCAAAAATTATTACCCTTATCCAGTGGCAGCGCTTCTCCGGCGCGCCATCCGATTCGGGCTTTGGTATTAACTCCCACACGCGAATTAAGTGATCAGGTCGCCGAAAATGCTGCTAATTATTCCCGCCATACCAATTTACGGACTGCCGTTGTCTTTGGGGGTGTTGATATGCAACCGCAGGTTGCGGCTTTGCGTGCTGGTGTCGAAATTTTAATTGCCACTCCCGGCCGCTTGCTCGATCACCTGGGTTCAAAGACGGCGAATTTATCGCAAGTCGAAATCCTGGTCTTAGATGAGGCCGATCGGATGTTGGATATGGGCTTCTTGCCCGACTTGCAGCGCATTATTAATTTGATTCCAGCTAAACGCCAAACCTTATTATTTTCAGCGACTTTTTCACCTGAAATTAAAAAGCTTGCGCAAAGTTATTTACGCAATCCTGCAACGGTCGAGGTGGCTCGACAAAATGCCGCCGCCGATACCGTCAAGCAGGTAGCCCACTTAGTTTCATCTGAAAATAAGCAAGCAGCTATTGTGAGCATTATTCATGAGCGCACTGAAGCAGGCTTTCCTCGGCAATACTTAATCTTTACCAATAGTCGCTTAGGTTGTGCAAGGTTGGCGCGAGCCCTAGAGCGGGATGGCATTAAAGCTGGCGCTTTGCATGGAGATAAAAGTCAAGGTGAGCGTACCTTAACTCTAGACGCCTTTAAGTCTGGCGCCATTGAGGCTTTGGTAGCGACTGATGTAGCAGCGCGTGGTTTAGATATTCCGGATATGCCATGTGTCATTAATCATGAGTTACCGTTTAGTGCTGAAGATTTTATTCACCGCATTGGTCGTACTGGACGAGCTGGCAGCAAAGGTGATGCGATTGCCTTAGTTGACGCTAGTGAGAAGCGCTTGCTGGATGATATAGAGAAGTTATTAAAACGGAAGTTAGATATCGCCCCATTACCAGAGTCCAACTTTGCTTCTAGTAACGCGCCTGCGCGAGGGCGTAGCGGTAGAGGCGAGGCTAGAGGCGGCGAATCCAAGCCGGCACCAAAACCAAAGCAAGCTGTCGACCCCTTCTTTTATCAACCATATCAAGCCACACCTAAAGCTAGCACTGAAGCTGGCACTGAGGCTATCGTTGAGACTAGTAATACTCATGGCGGACCAACGAAATCAACACACTTAAAGCCAGGAATTACGCCTGCTAAATCCCTCGTTGGCGCGCTCTTGGGTGGTGTCAAGAAAAAACCCATTTAATTCACAAGCTTTGATCCTGCTTTAAATTTTCTGCTCACGCCAGGCCTGTGTTGCTGCCAATAACC
>CAILUH010000282.1 GCA_903837335.1 uncultured beta proteobacterium
CGATAAAACCCAAGCAACGACGATATTCATCACTAAGCCAATCGCAGCAACTACAGAGACCACAATGCCGTCGACTTGATGCGGTGTAAATAAGCGTGAGATTGCTTCAATTACAATCCACACCACCAAAGCCAGCATCGCAATACCATTGATAAAGGCAGCCAAGGCTTCAGCCCGACCGTAGCCAAACGAATGACGCGGCGATGGCGGGCGGCGAGAAATAATTTGCGCTAGCAAAGCCAGTCCTAGGGCGGCTGCATCGGTCACCATATGACCCGCATCTGAGAGTAGAGCTAAAGACCCTGCCCAATAGGCGGCAATGGCCTCAACCAAGGAAAAGCCCAAAGTCAATGCCAAGGCAATGGCTAATAAATGCTGATTATTAATTTCCTTAGAGTGGGTATGCTTAGCATCCCCTTTTTTATGCGCATGTAAGGCGCTTGAGGCGACTAGCTCTTCCTCTGTATGGGCATGCGCATGAGCAACAGGACGTTCTTGATGCTCATGCGTATTCATCGAACCCCTTCATTTGATCCATTCAAGTCATGTCTTTATTGCACTTACGTCAACCTTGGCGCCTGTTTTTGCCAATACCTCTTCTTTAGTGACGCCGGGCGCTAGTTCAATCAACTTAAGTCCATTGGGTGTAATGTCGAGCACGCATAAATCCGTAATGATGCGATCAATCACGCCCACCCCTGTTAAAGGTAATGTACATTTAGGCAATATTTTCAGTTCTTCGGTACCATCTTTTTTCTTTGCTACGTGCTCCATTAATACCACGACATCTTTTACACCTGCCACTAAATCCATCGCTCCGCCCATACCCTTGACCATTTTTCCTGGAATCATCCAGTTCGCCAGATCACCAAATTCACTGACTTGCATCGCTCCTAAAATAGCAATATTGATTTTGCCGCCACGAATCATTCCAAATGAATCGGCGGACGAAAAGATTGCTGTGCCAGGAATAGTGGTCACAGTTTGCTTGCCCGCATTAATTAAATCAGCATCAACATTGGCTTCAGTTGGAAAAGGCCCAATTCCCAGCATGCCATTTTCCGATTGCAACCAAACCTCCATGCCATCTGGCACATGGTTGGCCACTAAGGTTGGCAAGCCAATTCCTAAATTAACATAGTAACCATCGCGTAATTCTTTAGCAGCGCGCGCTGCCATCTCATCTCTACTCCAAGGCATTTCAATCTTCCTTATTAATTAGTTTTTTGCATCATGTATTCGGCTGGCATTTTGAGCAAACACTTAAGCCGCTGCTTGCGAAAGGGTGCGCTGTTCAATGCGCTTTTCCGGATTCGGATTCAAGACTAGACGGTGCACATAAATTCCGGGAGTGTGAATTTCATCAGGATCAAGCGTGCCATTTTCGACAATTTCTTCCACCTCAGCAATCGTAATTAATCCAGCCATAGCAACCACCGGATTAAAATTACGTGCTGTGTAGCGATACACTAAATTTCCAGCACGGTCAGCCTTCCACGCTTTAACCAGTGAAATATCGGCAACTAAGGAACGCTCCATAACATATTCGCGACCATCAAATTGACGAATTTCTTTACCCTCGGCTACCACTGTGCCAACTCCGGTTTTAGTAAAAAATGCAGGGATACCACAACCACCAGCGCGTAATTTTTCAGCTAAAGTGCCTTGCGGTGTAAATTCCAACTCCAATTCACCCGCTAAATATTGGCGCTCAAATTCTTTGTTTTCGCCAACATAAGAGGCAATCATTTTTTTTACTTGGCGCGAAACCAATAAGATGCCCAAACCAAAATCATCGACGCCAGCGTTATTCGAAATCGCGGTTAAATTTTGAAAACCTAGACGCTTGACCGCCAGTATTAAGGCTTCAGGAATGCCACATAATCCAAAGCCCCCAACTGCAATAGTTTGGCCGTCCCGCATGACATCGCTCAGCGCCTCTTGCGCCGAAGAAAAAACCTTATTCATCGCTTCTCATTCCTTATTATGGAAAATAAATGCTAATCATAACTGGTTTGCCACGAACCCAAGCGCAGTAAAGCCCCAAAAAGAACTAAACTGTAGCTTGATGAAACCGCCCTACTGCCTATTTGCCGTATGACTTCTGAGGAATTACTTGACCAGTATGGGCCACGTGAGTCGATGGCCTATGACCTGGTCATCGTCGGCGGTGGTCCTGCGGGGCTAGCAGCCGCTATTCGGGCCAAGCAACTAGCCACCAGTAAACAACAAGAAATTAGTGTTTGCGTGCTTGAAAAAGGTTCAGAACTTGGCGCCCATATTCTCTCTGGCGCAGTAATCGATCCAATCGCCTTGAATGAACTCATCCCAAATTGGCAGACTTTAGGTGCGCCTGTAGAGACGGCCGTTACAGCTGATCGCTTTCTATTTTTGAGTACCCAGAAATCCTATGCAGTGCCCAATTGGCTACTACCCAATTGTTTTAAAAATCATGGTAATTACATTGTTAGTTTGGCCAATCTCACCCGTTGGCTGGGCCAACAAGCTGAAGCTTTGGGGGTTGATATTTTTCCCGGCTTTCCCGCTGCTGAAATTATGTATACAAAAGCCGGCGCAGTCTCTGGTGTCATTACTGGTGCTGTTGGTATTAATAAAGCTGGCTTACCCAGCGAGCAATTTCAACTGGGGATGGAGTTGCATGGTAAATACACTTTGTTCGCCGAAGGTGCACGCGGTCACTTAGGTAAGCAATTAATTCATCGCTTTGCCCTCGACGCCCAAAGCGATCCCCAAAGTTATGGCCTAGGCATTAAAGAGTTATGGGAAGTGAAACCCGAACAGCATCACCCTGGACTAGTCGTTCATACCGCTGGTTGGCCCCTGCAGAACGACACCTATGGGGGTACATTTCAATATCACTTCGGCGACAATTTAGTTGCCGTGGGTATCGTCGTTGGTCTGTCCTACCGCAATCCCTACCTGAGCCCCTTTGAAGAGTTTCAGCGCTATAAAACGCACCCACATATACGGCCTACTTTTATTGGCGGGAAGCGCATTGCTTATGGTGCTCGCGCAATTGCAGCTGGCGGGCTTAATAGTCTCCCACAGACCATTTTCCCTGGTGGCGCCCTCATTGGTTGCGATGCCGGCTACCTAAATGCTGCACGCATTAAAGGTAGTCACGCAGCAATCAAAACCGGTATGTTAGCGGCTGATGCTGCAGTAGCTGCTATAGCCGAAAATCGCACTGGCGATTTACTTACCGCATACCCTACTGCATTTAAGGCCAGTTGGCTGTACAGTGAATTAAAACAAACGCGTAACTTCAAACCCTGGATGTCAAAAGGACTTTATTTGGGTACCGTGATGGTTGGCTTAGAGCAAAAAATCATGGGGGGTCATGTGCCCTGGACAATTCATAATCGCTATGCTGATCATGAATGCCTCGATCCTGCCGCGCAACATCAACCCATTGAATATCCCAAGCCCGATGGTAGCCTAACCTTTGATCGGCTTTCGTCCGTTTTTATTTCCAATGCAAATCATGAAGAAAATCAACCTAGCCACTTAACCTTGCTAGATAAAACGATTCCAGTGGCGCTTAACTACAAAATCTATGGCGGTCCCGAGCAGCGCTATTGTCCAGCAGGTGTGTATGAGTACCTCGAAAACAATGGTTCAGTGCAGCTACAGATTAATGCGCAAAATTGTGTGCATTGCAAGACTTGTGATATTAAAGATCCGAGCCAAAATATTATTTGGCTTACGCCTGAAGGTAGTGGTGGTCCAAATTATGGTGCAATGTAAAGCCTCAAGCTAAACGCCGCGCTTGTTTCGCCGCTACAGTGTTTGGATCATCGGGTACAAAATAAATCGCCATCAAGGCGAGTAAGCAAGCTAACGATGCCATCGCAAATACCTGGTTTGGCCCCAATTCATCCCAGACCCAACCTGCACATAAACCCCCTAAAGAGCCTCCAAATCCGTATGCAATCATAATAATTAATGCTTGGCCCCGCGCTTGCAATGGTCCACTAAACCAGCGTTGCGATAACTTCGTGGTGGCGCTGTGATGTGCGCCGAAAGTGGCACCATGAAGTAACTGCGCAAAAACAAGTACTGGCGTAAGCGCCACATAAGCGATCAATAAAAATCGCACCACACCAAGCGCAAAACTCCACTGCAAAATTTGTTTCGGTTTAAAGCGACTCAAGAATTGACTTTGATAATAAAAAAATATTACTTCTGCAGCCACACCTAAGGTCCAAAATAAACCGATCTGAAATTTGTTATATCCCAAGTCAAATAAATACAAAGAGTAAAAAACATATAAGGCTGCATGGCCAAAAATCATCCAAAATGCCGAGGCTAAAAACCATTGCACTGGCCGTTGCTTTAAGACCTCCAAAAGCTCACCTTTTTGCATTTGGTGACGTTCTAATTTAGGTTCATATAAAAACCAGGTATTTAACGCTAAAGCAAATAATACGGTGGCACCAACCCAGGGGAATAATTCAATACCGCGCTGTTGAAATAATTCACCAGCAAATAAGCCCATCGCGATAAAACCAATTGAACCCCATAAGCGCAATCGACCATACCGTTGATCAAATGAATTATCACGATGCAAGGCTTGGATAGTTGCTGATTCTCCTAAGGGCATCAGCGCACTCAGAATCGTATGCACCACAAACATCCATATTAAAAATGCAATGTAATTAGGTAGTAAAAAAATAAACAAAAAGACCAGTGCAGCTAACGCGGCACAAAAGCGCATGATGCCAATACGTTCACCAAAAAAATCGGCTAACCAACCCCACGAAAATGGTCCTAAGATGCGCGTGATTTGCATCATCGACATGAGGCTAGCAATTTCTAGGGCATTAAATCCCCGGTTGGCAAAAAATAAGCTCGCGTAGGGCGTAACTAAACCAATATAAGCAAAATATAAAAAGAACAGGGCCCCAAAGGCCCCACGAACAAAAGGTGTCATCGACCAAGCAAACTAGTTGGTATTGCTTGAGCCTGGACGTGCAGCAGCGATTGGCGCAACGTCTAGCATCACATCGCCGCATTGGGCTCGATGACGTAAGGCATGATCCATTAAAACTAAGGCCATCATGGCTTCAGCAATGGGGGTTGCGCGAATGCCTACGCAAGGATCATGACGTCCTTTAGTTTGCAAGGTCATCGGCTTACCATCAATGTCAATTGAATGTTTAGGACTCAAAATACTTGAAGTTGGCTTAATAGCAATTGACACACGAATCTCTTGACCCGAAGCAATACCGCCTAAAACGCCTCCAGCATGATTACTTGCAAAACCATCGGGGTACATTTCATCGCCGTGTTCACTACCGTGCTGAGCAACCACCCCAAAACCATCGCCTATTTCGACTCCCTTAACCGCATTAATACCCATCATGGCATGGGCTAGATCCGCATCTAATTTGTCAAATACGGGCTCGCCTAAACCAATGGGAATATTTTTCGCCCGCACTTCAATGCGCGCGCCACAGGAGTCCCCTGCTTTACGTAAGGTGTCCATGCGCGCTTCAAGCTGCTCAACGATAGCTGCATTCGGTGCGAAAAAAGGATTTAACGCAATTTGCGTACCATCAACATAAGGAATAACAATATTTCCAAGCTGACTCATATAACCCGTAATTTCGGTGCCATATTGCTGCCGCAACCACTTTTTTGCAATTCCAGCAGCAGCAACAATGGGCGCAGTTAAACGCGCTGATGAGCGACCGCCGCCGCGCGGATCCCGCAAGCCATATTTATGGTGGTAAACATAATCGGCATGACCCGGTCGAAAGCTATGCAAAATTTCACTGTAATCTTGGCTACGATGGTCGGCATTCCGTATGAGCAAACAAATCGGGGTGCCTGTCGTTTTGCCCTCAAAAACA
>CAILUH010000283.1 GCA_903837335.1 uncultured beta proteobacterium
CCCACGTCCACCGGAAACAATAATTTTTGCCGCCGTTAATTCAGGGCGATCTGATTTAGTTAAATCGCGACCCACAAAACTGGATTGACCTGGGTCTGCAACTGCAGTTTGCTTATCAATACTCGCTGTACCTCCCGTCGCAACAACGGCATCAAAACCGGTAGTGCGCACAGTAATCAGCTTTTTAGCATCACTCGATTGCACGGTAGCAATAGCATTGCCAGCATAAATTGGTCGCTCAAACGTGTCTCCAGAAATGACCTTAGTAATATCAGAGATTTGGGCAACATCTAATTTAGCCGCCACCCGTGGCAAGACATTTTTGCCGTGTGAGGTTGCAGGCGCCAATATATAGTCGTATGCAGGTGCTAATGATAAAACTTGTGCAGCAACGGGCTCGGCCAATTGATTACCTAAAAAATCGGCTTCAATAAGAATGACTTTACGCACCCCAACGATTTGCGCCGCCGCTTGCGCCACACCTTCTGCTGCATAACCAGCAACTAAGAGATCGACTTCGGAGGAGCAGGCTAAAGCAGCAGCAACAGTATTTAAGGTTGCAGATTTGAGCGATTGATTATCATGCTCGACAAGAACTAAAGCGCTCATTTAAATTACCTTTGCTTCATTTTTTAATTTATCAACCAAAGCCGCTACATCGGCAACCATGACACCAGCAGTGCGTTTAGGCGGCTCTTCCACCTTCACGATTTTTAAGCGCGGGCTCACATCAACCCCTAAGTCTTCTGGTTTAATGATCTCTAGGGCCTTCTTCTTTGCCTTCATAATATTTGGCAAGGTTACATACCGTGGCTCATTTAGGCGTAAATCAGTAGTGATAATGGCTGGCAAACTAATCGAAATAGTCTCGAGACCGCCATCAACTTCACGAGTTACATTGGCTTTACCATCAGCAACCATGACTTTAGAAGCAAAAGTGGCCTGGGGGAAATCTAATAAGGCAGCTAACATCTGCCCAGTTTGATTGCTATCGTCATCAATCGCTTGTTTGCCAAGAATCACTATTTGCGGGGCTTCTTTAATGCAGATGGCTTGCAAAATTTTTGCGACTGCTAAAGGCTGCAGGTCAAGCTCGGTCTCAACCAAAATGGCACGATCTGCACCAATTGCCAAAGCGGTTCGCAAGGTTTCTTGACATTGAGGTAAGCCAGCGGAAACCACTATTACCTCAGTAGCTAATCCGGCCTCTTTTAAGCGCACCGCTTCTTCAACGGCTATTTCATCAAAAGGATTCATACTCATTTTGACGTTGGCGATATCAACCCCAGATTGATCTGATTTGACTCGTACTTTAACGTTGTAATCAACGACTCGCTTTACCGCAACTAAAATTTTCATTGCACTCTCTTTGAAAACGAATAAATCTTGAGGAACTTAAAACACTGCTGAAGCGTATAGTTAGTGCCATACCACGGGCTCTATTTTATCAAGCATTAGCAGTAAGCCAGTTAAACATCAATCGCAGCCGCTGAACCAGCACGTTTGCGTAACTCAAACTTCTGTATTTTGCCAGTCGAGGTCTTGGGTAATTCACCGAAAACTACCGCCTTAGGTACCTTAAAGTTAGCTAAATGTTGCTTGCAATGGGCGATGATCTCGGCAACAGTCACTGTTTCACCAACTTTAATTTCTAAAAATGCGCAGGGCGTCTCACCCCACTTAGGGTCTGGTTTAGCAACCACCGCTGCTGCCAAAACCGCAGGATGGCGATAAAGTACATCTTCGACTTCGAGTGAAGAAATATTTTCGCCACCAGAAATAATAATATCCTTACTGCGATCTTTCACTTTAATGTAACCATCGGGATTCATTACGGCTAAATCGCCTGAATGAAACCA
>CAILUH010000284.1 GCA_903837335.1 uncultured beta proteobacterium
CGCTTGAATTAACCTTGGCGTTTGAATGCAGACAAAATTGTGCTGCTTTAGCAATGCTCGCAGCATCAACTTGAAAGAAATCACGTAGTGCGGCACGCGTATCGCTGCGCCCAAATCCATCTGTGCCTAGAGTAAAGTAGTAGCGTCCGTTGGGGATATAGGCGCGAATACTTTCTGGTAATGCCCGTACATAATCAGTTGCAGCAATAATAGGGCCCGCTGAATTCGCTAGTAGTGAAGTTATAAAAGCAGCTTGATCTTCAGTTGGTCCGTCAGCTTCTTTATCGATACCTTTATTGCCATCGGCAAAAGCCGCAAGTAATTTTTGTTGGCCATTACGTGCAAGTTCGCTCCAACTGGTTATGCTAAAAATATCTGCCTCAATACCTACTTGTTTCAATAATTCCGCAGCTTTAGTGACTTCGAGCAAGATTGCACCAGAGCCAAGCAAAGTAATTCTTTGTTTAGCATTGGGCGATGCTTTTTGATAGTGATACCCTCCCGCCAGAATGTCTTTTTCTTTACCAGGTAATAAGTTGGTGTGCGCATAGTTTTCATTCATGAGCGTAATGTAATAAAAGACATCACGTTGCTCGGTTAACATTTCACGCATTCCGGCATCAATAATGACAGCTAATTCACCAGCAAAAGCCGGATCATAAGCTTTGCAATTGGGAATGGTAGCAGCAACTAAATGACTGCTACCATCTTGGTGTTGCAAGCCTTCGCCACCTAAAGTAGTGCGTCCGGAAGTTGCGCCTAATAAGAATCCGCGGGCACGTTGATCAGCTGCTGCCCATATAGCATCACCAACCCGCTGAAAACCAAAAATAGAGTAATAAATATAAAAAGGAAGCATGGCAAAGCCATGATTAGCATAGCTAGTAGCAGCCGCAGTCCAGCTGGCAATAGCACCCGCCTCACTGATGCCTTCCTCTAAAATCTGCCCATTTAAGGCTTCGTGGTAACTTAATACGGAACCAATATCTTCGGGCTCATAGCATTGCCCTACACTGGAATAAATACCTACCTGTTTAAATAAATTGGCCATACCAAATGTACGCGCTTCATCAGCCACAATGGGCACAATTCGCGCACCGAGCTCTGGCGTTTTCAGTAAGTTACCCAAGAGCCGCACAAAAGCCATGGTAGTTGACATTGATTTATCGTCTGAAGCGATGGCAAAGCCAGCATAAGATTCAAGCGGTGGAATGGATAAGCGCTCGCAGTCGATAATCCGTTTAGGTAAATAGCCGCCTAACTCGGCACGTCGTTGCTGCAGATACTGCATTTCTTTGCTATCCTCGCTTGGCCGATAAAAATCTAAATTAATTGCTTGAGTATCACTGAGTGGTAAATTAAAGCGATTACGAAACCCAATTAACGCTTCTTCATCAAATTTTTTCTGACTATGCGTGGTCATTTTTCCTTGACCAGCATGCCCCATCCCATAGCCTTTTTTTGTATGCGCCAAAATCACTGTGGGTTGACCTGTGTGCTTTGCAGCAGCTTCATAGGCTGCATAGATTTTGACAATATCATGGCCGCCACGTTTTAATCGATCAATTTGTTCATCCGTCATGCCTTGGGCTAACTCAGCAAGTTCGGGACTTTGTCCGAAAAAATTTTCCCGATTAAAACGCCCATCCTTGGCTGCAAAAGTTTGCATTTGACCATCAACTGTATTAGAGAGTGCACGTACTAAAGCGCCGCTATGATCACGCGCAAATAAGCCATCCCAATCACTGCCCCACACTAATTTAATGACATTCCATCCGGCACCACGAAATAATTTTTCTAATTCGTCAATAATGCGGCCATTACTTCTAACGGGGCCATCTAAGCGTTGTAGATTACAGTTCACTACCCACGTTAAATTATCTAATTTTTCACGCGAGGCCAAGGTGAGGGCGCTCATACTCTCGGGCTCATCCATTTCGCCGTCACCAAA
>CAILUH010000285.1 GCA_903837335.1 uncultured beta proteobacterium
GGGTTTACGAATGTTGAAGATCGCGGACAAGAAGGGATGGAGTTATCGCATCAAAATGAATTAGCGGGTCATTCGGGCAAACGTAAAGTGGTAGTTGATCGATTGGGCCGAGTGGTTGAGGAAATGGCAATTTTGCAATTACCCCAAAATGGGAAAGATTTACAGTTGTCGATTGATAGCAAGATTCAATACTTAGCCTATAACGCGGTAAAAAATGCGGTCGAGCAACACCATGCTAAAGCCGGAGGAGCAGTTGTAATTGATGTCCAAACCGGTGAAATTTTAGCTTTAGCTAATTGGCCAAGTTACAACCCCAATGATCGCAGCAATTTAAGTGGTGAGCAATTAAGAAATCGTGTTCTTACTGATACCTTTGAGCCCGGCTCAACCATGAAACCATTTACTATTTCAGCTGCCCTAGAAAAGGGTATCGTGCAGCCAAGCACTTCAATGGCTATTGGTGCGAAGTTTTTAGTTGGACCCAAACCCATTACTGATACCCATCCTTATGGTGTTTTAACGGTTTCACAAATTATTCAAAAATCGAGCAATATAGGCACGGCAAAAATTGCATTACAAATGCCACCGAAAGATATGTGGGATTTATATACAGCGGTAGGGTTTGGGCAGGCCCCGAAAATTGGTTTTCCAGGTGCAGTGAGTGGCACTTTGCATCCTTATCAAAAATGGGTGCCAACCGATCAAGCGCGGATTGCTTTTGGTTATGGTATTTCGACCTCATTATTTCAAATCGCGCGCGCATATTCTGTGTTTGCCCGTGATGGCGAACTCATTCCATTAACAATTGAACGCAGCCCCGGAATGAAATCAGGCCCACGGGTTATGTCAGCTAAGACCGCAATTGAAATGCGCGATATGTTGGAATTGGTTACAGAGCCCGGAGGCACTGCAACTAAAGCACATGCTGAGGGTTATCGGGTCGGTGGTAAGACAGGCACATCACATAAGTTATCTGGTAAGGGCTATTCGGCTAACCAATATCGTGCGTATTTTGCCGGAATTGCCCCTTTAAGCGCCCCCCGTATTGTCGTTGCCGTCATGATTGATGAACCCACAGGTGGAAGTCATTATGGTGGCGATGTCGCTGCACCGGTATTTTCAGCGATCGTTGGGGAGACACTAAGAACGTTACACGTTGTCCCCGATACCACCGTAAAGCAAATGGCTTTGAAAGAGTTTGATCCTGCTGATCAAGTCACATCAAACATCACTGTACAAAAAGTGGTGATGAAGCGATGAGGGTGACTGAATTGATTAAGCCAAAAGACCTCATCCAAACGTTACACAGTTTAGTGAAGGCCGATACAAAAATCACTTTAGATACGCGTGAATTGCGACAAGGCGATATTTTTCTGGCTTATGCTGTTGGTCACGGGAAGGACTTAAACGATAACCGCCAATATATTGATCAAGCCATTGCTCTAGGTGCTGGCGCAGTTCTCTTTGATCAGCAAGTAAGCGAGCAAAACAAAGGCCTTAAACCATTTGCATTTCGCGAACGTTTAGACTGTATTGAGGTACCGCAGCTCAGTAGTCGTGCTGGCCCCCTCTGTTCTGAATGGTATGGATTTCCAAGCCGCCATATGAATGTAATTGGTGTAACCGGCACCAATGGCAAAACAACAGTTACGCAATGGTTGGCGCAGGCCCTCGATTCACCAAAAAATCTTGCCGGCGAACGTGCGGCATTAATCGGCACCTTGGGCGTTGGCTTTCCTGGGGCGTTAGATAAAACCGGCTACACCACCCCAGATGCACCGCGTTTGCAAACCGAATTAGCGCGTTTACGTGAACGCGGCTCGCAGTTTGTCGCCATGGAGGTTTCATCGCATGCCCTTGAACAGCAGCGCATTGCTGGAGTGGAATTGACGGCCGCCATTTTTACTAATTTAAGTCAAGATCATTTGGACTATCACGGTAGCATGGCTGAATACGGTGCAGCAAAAGCCACTTTATTTCAGCAGGCAGGCTTGCAGTACGCAATTATTAATTTAGACGATACATTTGGTCGCGAGCTAGCTATGCAACTGTTAGCTAAAGATCCCAACAAAGAAAATCTTGAAGTGTGGGGATATGGATTAAGTGCCAAGGCTTTTGTTGGCTTTGAAAAATGGGCTAGTCGCTTAAAACGGGTCTATGCGCAAAATACTCAACTACAGCAAGCAGCTTACAGCACCGAGTTTGTCAGCGAAGTTGAC
>CAILUH010000286.1 GCA_903837335.1 uncultured beta proteobacterium
AAATTAATGACTCGCTAGCAGTGCTTAAGGCAGTTTTTTCACTCATAACTATAATCATCTCATGACCTTCACAATTATCTTCTTGATTGCCTTTTTTCTCAGCTTTGGCATGCGTTACTGGCTTGCTCAGCGCCAGCTGCGGCATGTGGCTCAAAATCGTGACACCGTTCCAGCCGAGTTTGCGGCCAAGATCTCCTTAGCAGAACATCAAAAGGCTGCCGACTACACCATCGCTAAATTACGCCTCGGCAACCTCGAAAGCATATTGAGCGCTATCGTTTTAATCGCCTTCACGCTCTTGGGGGGTCTTGAATATTTAAATCAAATACTGACGCAACAGCTTGGGAATGGCATTTTGCAACAAATCACTTTACTGTGCAGTATCTTCATCATTAGCGGGGTAATCGATCTACCTTTTAGTTGGTACAAACAATTCAAGCTGGAAGAAGCCTTCGGCTTTAATCGCATGACACCAAAACTATTTTGGCTCGATTTACTGAAAGGCTTAGCCTTGGGTGCTGCTCTCGGACTGCCACTGCTGTGGGTAATCCTCAGTTTAATGGCTGAAGCGGGCCCGCTCTGGTGGCTGTGGACTTGGTTTGTCTGGACTGCATTTAATGGTTTGTTACTGTGGCTCTTTCCAACCTTTATTGCGCCACTCTTTAATAAATTTAAAGCCCTTGAAGATGGCCCCCTCAAAACCCAAATTGAGCAACTCTTAAAGCGCTGTGACTTTGCTAGTCAAGGCCTCTTTGTGATGGATGGTAGTACGCGCAGCGCCCACGGCAATGCGTATTTCACGGGAATTGGTAAGGCGAAGCGAATTGTCTTTTTCGATACGCTAATTGAGAAACTAAATCCCGGCGAAGTCGAAGCGGTTTTAGCGCATGAGTTAGGTCACTTCAAACGCAAACACATTCGCAAACGTTTATTGGTGTCATTCGCCCTTAGCTTAGTGGTATTAGCCCTCTTGGGCTGGCTGAGCGCACAACCCTGGTTCTATATTGAACTGGGCGTGACACCGAGTCTTGCTGGCTATAACGGTGGATTAGCACTGGCCTTATTTATGCTGGTATCACCCGTCTTTGGATTCTTCCTCACCCCGCTTAATAGCCTGGCTTCCCGTAAACATGAATATGAGGCGGATAACTTTGCAGCCGAAAAATCGTCTGCTAGCGACTTAATTTCTGCTTTAGTAAAGCTGTATCAAGACAATGCTTCAACCCTAACTCCCGATCCCATCTATACCGCCTTCTATAGTTCACACCCTCCTGCGCCCCTGCGGATTGCCAATTTACAGCAATGCCGCTAATCCTATCTTGAGTCCAATGGCCTGCGTTCTATGTCAATTAGTCGCGCCCTACTAATAGCCTCGTATGGCAGGCATTATTTAGCCCAAACCCTACATCCAGATGGCGCCACCTGTCCATCACATAGTGGGCCACTAATCGAAGTGACCACGCCAGGTAAACGTCACTTAGGTGCTGTTGGTGATATTTTGCAATTAGAAAATAGCTCTGCTACCCAAGCGCGCTTAATTGAAATCGAGCCCCGACGTAATTTGCTTTATCGTTCCGATGCATTTAAAAGTAAATTAATCGCCGCTAACGTTGATCAAATTCTTGTGGTCTTGGCAACTCAACCTGCTTTTTCGCCTGACTTACTAGGGCGTGCAGTAGTCGCAGCAGAGGCCAATCAAATCGGCTTGCATATCTTGCTCAATAAATGTGACTTAAGCGACTCAATTGAAACCGCCCGTAAATTAATTGAACCCTATGCACGCATGGGTTATCCAGTGAGTGAGGTCTCAGCAAAATTTGATGCCGCATCACTCGAGCGACTTCATGGCGCGCTTCAAGGAAAAGTCTCTGTACTGGTTGGCCAATCGGGCATGGGCAAATCAAGCCTACTCAATCGCTGGGTACCCAATGCCGCTGCTGTGACCCAAGAGTATTCGGTACGGCTTGATACGGGTAAACATACCACTACTGCCTGTCGCTATTTCGATTTACCAAGCGAATGGGGAATAGCAGATGGCAAATTAGGCGCCCTCATCGACTCACCCGGTTTTCAAGAATTTGGTCTTGCGCATTTATCGGTGAGCGAGTTACAACATGCATTTCGCGAGTTCAAAGACTATTTAGGGCACTGTCGTTTTCATAATTGCGCCCATGAA
>CAILUH010000287.1 GCA_903837335.1 uncultured beta proteobacterium
TAGATCTCGGACGGTGTCTACCCACCCTGAGAGCGAAATGCTCGATCCGATATGTTTTAAGTTCAGTTCTGCGCAGTGATGAGAGCGTGCCATTGAACTTAAGATCAAAGCGGTTTTAGGCCTACTTGAGCAAACAAAAAACAATAGGGACTAAAAGGCTAAATTAAGCTGTAAAAGCGACTCAATCTAGCCAAACCCTCTGCATTTTTCATAATAGATATTACAAAGGCTTGAGGTAAGGCCTCAAGATAGCCTGCAAAGATTAAAACAATTTTTTGGAGAACAAAACAATTTATTAAACACCTTGATTATGGTGGCGGGAATGGAAGGTTGAGTTCGGTATTAATGGAGGAAGGATGGGATTCAAAAACGCATGCCCCCTTTCCAAGTAGCGGGGAATCTTTAGGTAATTTAGGGAAATTTAATCTCAGTACAGCGTACGAAGTTTTGAAGATGTGCCAGATTTAAATGTGATCATGAAAAACTTAACGAAACTAATGTTGGAGGATTCACTGGTTTTATTTTCACCAGTAGTTTCTGATGAATATATAAAAGCAAATAGCCGAATTAACTGGTGGTACGCCTCGCCAAGAAATTGCCATATCAGTTTATTTTCAAAACAGGCTATAGTCTCCTTTAGAGAAAAATATAACTTGAGCTCGGCGAGTAATTGTACTGGTATGCGCTACTATTGAAGGCAAGTTCCGCACTGGGCAAAACACTTCATCAAATAATCAAAAAGCAATTTTTCTATTAAAGAAAAGTTCCACATGGGATTAAAAAAATCAATAGCGATAGTTAGACAAGGCGGTCTAGGAGATCATATTGTGACGACCCCCCTTGTCCGGGCAATTCGTATTGCGGAACCGAGCGCAAAAATAACAATGTTTTCGGGGCATGCGTACTGCTCATTGTGGGAGGAGAATCCATGTGTAAATAGAGTGATTCCAGTCAAAGCTGTCTTTGAAACATCTTTTGAAGGGCAATTTTCTGTTGACCGTTTCTTAGAGCCAATTGCAGGAGTTTCTGAAAAATTTGATTTGATTTTTAATCCAACTCACTGCGTAGACGTATATCTCAATGGATTGATAGTGAATAAATTGAAGGCGGACATAAAAATAGGATTTAAACAGGAAATGTCTGAGTATGAAGGCTATGATGCAAATATTTTTTATACCCAGTTAATTAATAGGCCAAAATATGAAAACGTCTCCTTATATTCAGAATTAATATTTCGTGAGTTGTACCCCAAAGAAAAGTTTAGTCCCTACGATGTTGAGTTATTTTTTTGTCAGGAGGCGCATAAAAATGTGACGACTTATATTGCCTCATTGCCTAGCCCAGACATAGTTGGTATTCATCCTGCAGGGAGTATTAATTACCGCACTTTATCGGCACTGCAATTGAAGGAGATAGTTAACCAGGTACAGCGAATGGGACTAATCCCAATTATTATTGGTGAAAATAGTTATCAATTAGAAATGCCAGGAGTTTTTTTTACTGGAAGAATTAAAATTCCTGAGCTATTTTGTCTTGTGTCTAAAATGAAAGCAGTAATTTGCGTTGATTCCAGCATCAAACATATTGCCGGTGCCTTTGAAGTGCCAATAATTGAATTATCACACATTCCACGTCATTTATTAAAATTAAACGGCCCTTATGTTGACGAATCCCATCCCTTTTGTGCAATAAATTACTGGGCTCCAAAGCCTGGTAACTTATTGCATGAGGTGGTTTTCCCAGTCCTTGGCCAATCTGAAGCTGACATAAAATCCGGTTTAACTCTCCACTCAATAGGTTTGGGCGAAATCTCAGACACTCTGAGCCGATTCCTAAAGAGTAAAGATAAACTTCAGATCGGTAGGTACGTCTGCTAAACGCTCAAATGCTATCTTTAGAACTGGTTGTATAGTTTTAGGCATTATGAGCTTAAAATGAATGTCTAGCAACGTGAATAAACGATATATATCGTTTTTATGTTTTCTAATGTGCTGAGACTGTACTTTTTGTCCGCTCGCTTTTTGGTTCATCAAATTGAGATAAGCAAATGCTTTAAGCGGAATCAAAGTTTCTGCTTTGATGATACTAAGACCGTGAATTAACACGCGGTTTTGCATCACAAAAGTATAATAGTCATCATCGAGCAAAATAGCTGAAAGACTAGAGACTTCATCATCCACTGGGATTGGCGTTAATATAGAACTTTCTTTCAAATCGAGTGCATCTGAAACTCGTGCAAACAACTCTAGCATCTCAGGAAAACCTTTTTGTTTTGGCCCGTAAAATCGGTAAAACAAACGCTTTCCTGTACTTTTTTGACAATTGTTATATTCACCTAATTTAATGAAATCCCAAAAAGCCTGAGTAAAGTCACGA
>CAILUH010000288.1 GCA_903837335.1 uncultured beta proteobacterium
ACGGTTAAGCGTCTCCATCGACAGCGCGGCAAAATTATTCTCCAAGCAGATAACCCCAAGTATCCAGACCTCGTTATCGCTGCTGATCAGGAATTACAAATTTGGGGCGTGGTATCGCACGTGATTCACAAACCATAACCCCGCGTGCCCTCCTCGAAACTGTTTTCTACAAATTACTATCATTCATTCGCATTCATGTCACCCCCATCTAGCAGTGCACCACCCATATTTGCGCTCATTGACGCTAATAATTTTTATGTCTCTTGCGAGCGGGTCTTTAATCCCCAGTTAGAAAAAAAACCCGTTGTCGTACTTTCAAATAATGATGGGTGCATCGTCGCGCGCAGTCAAGAAGCAAAAGATTTAGGCATTCGCATGGGCGAACCTTTTTTCCGCGCCAAACATCTGATTCAAAGTCATGGTCTTATTTGGTTTAGCTCTAACTACACACTCTATGGTGATATGAGCGCCCGCATGATGGCTTTGCTCGGTAGCTTTGCACCACAACAAGAAATTTATTCCATTGATGAATGCTTTCTTGATCTTGCTGGCATCCAGCAAGACGCCGTTAGTTATGGCCAAACAATTCGACGGCGTACACGGCGTTACTTAGGTTTGCCGACTAGTGTTGGTATTGGCAAAACCAAAACCTTGGCCAAATTAGCAAACTACCTAGCCAAAAAACGTCCACAGTATGGTGGCGTCTTCGATTGGCAAGCATGCGAACCCCTAATAGAAGATTACTTAATGGCCCAAATTGATGTCGGCGAGATCTGGGGTGTTGGTAGACGTTTACGCATGCAATTACGAGTTATGGCCATTACTACCTGTCGCGATTTAAAATATGCACCAACGAGTTTAATCCGCCAACGTTTTGGTGTCGTGCTCGAGCGCACTATCGCCGAATTAAATGGCCTCGCTTGTCTCGCTTTAGAAGATGCACAAACCAGCGGAGAAAAACGTAAACAGCAAATTATTTCGAGTAAAAGTTTTGGTCGGCCTATTACAGCATTGGCCGATTTAAGTGCGGCAGTCTTAAGCTACACAGCGCGTGCTGCAGAGAAACTGCGCCAACAGGACTCCATCTGCTCGCATGTCGTCGTTTTTATTCAAACAAATTCTTTTTCGACTCATCAAAAACAGTATGCCAATAGCATCACTTTGCCCGTCATTGTCGCGAGTAACGATACCCGTCGTTTATCAGCAGTTGCGATCATGGGTATCGAAAAAATCTATCGTGCGGGGTATAGTTATAAAAAAGCGGGGGTCATCCTACTTGGCTTGCACCCTGCCGCCCAGCAACAAGGCAATCTATTGATGGCAGATCCCTATGCTCGTACTAGCAAAGTCATGCATATCATGGACCACCTTAATCAAAAATATGGTGCCAATACCCTCAGCCTTGCTGGCGCTGGCCTGCAACCACACTGGCGCACACAAGCAGCGCAACGTACCCCTAACTACACTACCGCGTGGGATGAAATAGCGCCAGCCTATGCCAACCGTTAGGGACCTCAATAGCAATACTCAATACAATTAGCAATGTATGTGTAGTAGCACGCTTCATTAACCCCTCTTTCAAGGAAATTTCAATGCGCAAAATTCTGGTTTTATTCGCAACTATCGTCAGCATGGCTTGCTTTGCACAATTCGCTTATGCGGGGCCCAAGGTTGAAATGAAAACCACTCTAGGTAGCTTTGTGGTCGAATTAGATGCCACTAAAGCCCCCAAATCAACTGCTAATTTTTTGAATTATGTCAAAAGCGGTTTTTATAATGGCACTATTTTTCATCGTGTCATTGATGGCTTTATGATTCAAGGTGGTGGCTTTACTGCTGACATGGTGCAAAAACCCACGCAAGCACCAATTCCTTCAGAAGCCCAAAATGGCCTCAAGAATCAAGCCTACACCATTGCAATGGCCCGTACCGCTGATCCCGATTCCGCCACTGCACAATTTTTTATTAACGTCAAAGACAATGAAGCACTCAATTATCCCAATGCAGGAGGCAATGGCTACACCGTCTTTGGCAAAGTTATTTCTGGTATGCAAACCATTGATGCGATTAAAAAAGTGCAAACCGCCACGGTGAATGTGCCCGGTGCAGGACGCTTCGCCGATGTGCCAACCGTACCTGTTGTGATTCAGTCGGCCACGCTTTTGAATTCAGGCAACTGATA
>CAILUH010000289.1 GCA_903837335.1 uncultured beta proteobacterium
AAAGATCTGCAACTTCCCGGGTTAACTCCTGTAATAAGCCGGGTGCAAAAGCGACATCGGTAGCAATAAAGCCCAACATGGTTGCCATATTGGGATGGATCATGCCTGCGCCCTTACAAATGCCGGTCATGTTAACTTTGCCCTGCGCCGTATCAAGCGTGAGTGAAGCTGCTTTGGGCTGCGTATCCGTAGTCATGATCGCTTCCGCCGCCGCAAACCAATGGTCTTCGTCTAAATTTGCAATTGCCCTTGGTAGTGCCGCAATTATTTTTTCGATTGGTAAGGGCTCTAATATCACCCCCGTAGAAAAAGGTAAAACTTGTTCGGGTTTTAGTTTTAAGTCATCCGCCAAAGCTACACAGGTTTGCAGCGCATTTTGTAAACCAGCCTCGCCTGTCCCCGCATTTGCATTTCCTGTATTGACTATCAAGGCTTGAATTTTTTTCCCTGCTTGTTGTTTACTTAGATGTTTTATACAAACCTGAACAGGGGCAGCACAAAAACGATTTTGCGTAAAAACACCAGCCACTTCAGCGTTAGATAAAAACGTCATTACTAACACATCTTTACGATTGGCTTTTTTGATACCAGCTTCAGCGATACCCAGCTTCAAGCCTGCAATCGGTTTTAACGTGCCAGGAATGGGTAAAGGTAAATTAACCGGCATAGCTGAATTACTTAGCTCAACGCACCGTGACACAGCTTATATTTTTTACCGCTACCACATGGACAAGGATCATTTCTCCCAACTTTGGGACCTGCTTTGATAGGCGCAGCTAATGGAGTAGCCGACACTGGTTCTTGGTCAGCAGATGCACTGATCGATCCCATTAAATCAGGGCTCGCTTCAGCATGCTGATACTGGACATCCGTAAGATTGGCAATACCCTCGTTCATCGTCTCGGCAGCCTGCTCAAGTTCATCAGCACTACGAATTTGTACCGTCATGATTGTCTTGATAACATCGGCTTTAATGACATCAAGTAATTCGGCATAAAGCTCAAATGCTTCGCGACGATATTCTTGCTTAGGATCTTTTTGCGCATAACCGCGCAAATGAATACCCTGACGTAAATGATCAAGCGCTGCTAAATGTTCGCGCCAATGACTATCTAAGCTGAATAAAGTCACTGAACGCTCAAAGCTGGCAAAAGACTCTCGGCCAGATAAATTTACTTTGGTATCGTAATCGGCGATGGCCGCCTGCATGACATGCTCTACAACCGCTTCATCATCAACTGTGTCTGCCCCTTCAACCCACTGACGTAAGTCGACTTTAAGACCCCAATCGCTAGCAAGGACATTTTCCAAGCCCTGTAAATCCCACTGCTCTTCCATCGATTCAAGGGGGATATAGGTGCGACAGAGGCCTTGCAAAACATCTTCTCGTAAATTAGCAATGAGTTCGCCAATATCTTGTGACTCAAGAATTTGATTTCTCAGGCGGTAGGTTTCTTTACGCTGATCGTTTGCGACATCGTCGTATTGAAGTAGTTGTTTACGAATATCAAAATTTCGCCCTTCTACCTTACGTTG
>CAILUH010000290.1 GCA_903837335.1 uncultured beta proteobacterium
TACCTGCCCGTGCAGCAGCCAAAGTTGGTAGCAAGCCTGCTGCACCAACGATTGCAGCCATCACCGTATCGCAAGCAGAATCGTTTACGGCGCATACTAATGCTTCAGCGCCATATAAAACAGTCGTAGGAATTTTTTCCTCGAGCACAGCTGCCGTTAATTGCTTTGCGCTTTGCGCGTCACCAACAACCGCAATTCGCGGCTTAAACTCACGACACTGAGCAAGCAGACGGTCAACTTGTTGATGTGCAGTTAAAGCGACAACCTGATAGCGCTCTGGATGCGAGCGGATCACATCTAAGGTATTCACACCGATTGAGCCTGTTGACCCCAAAATCGCCACTCGCCTTTGTGTGCTCATAACATCAACCCCACTAAAAGTGCCGCTAGCGGCATGGTAGGCAATAAGGCATCCACCCGGTCTAGAACGCCGCCATGACCCGGCAATAAGCTACTGCTATCTTTTGTGCCTGCTAATCGCTTTAACTGTGATTCGAATAAATCACCAACAATACTAAATAGAGTTAAGCCGATAACCATGATCAGCATCGCTGGATAACCAAAGCGCATCACAGCAAAACCAAATAAAGTCATATTAAAGGGCAAATACCACGCGCAGAGACAGGAATAGATACAAGTCAAGATAATGCCGCCAATTGCACCCTCCAAGGTTTTACCAGGGCTAATTTGCGGCGCTAAACGACGCCGCCCAACCGCTCTACCGACGAAATAAGCGCCAATGTCGGCAACCCAAACTAAAGCCATAGTAGAAAGCAAAAATAGGACACCGAACTGGCGCAATAAAATGAGCGCAAACCAGGCTGCACTAAAAATAACTAATCCTAATAATGCGAAGGTCAGTGGCCATTTTGCTACAGGCAAACGCAGGCTACACCATAAAAGGATGGGGGCAACAATGCTCCAAAAAAAACTTGCGCCCAATAAGATGCCAAATTCAATGATGGGATTTTGTACATATAACAAGGCTGCAATAGCCAAGATCAAAAGCAAGGCATAGAGCCAAGCAAAGACTTCTTTTTGCGGCGCAATTAAACGGCTCCACTCCCAAGCTGCTAAAGCCAAGATGAGTAAAAAGATCCCGCTTAGATAAAGCGGGTTGAGAAAAAATAAACTGGGCAGTAATGCTGCAAGCAAAAGTACTGCTGTCATGATACGAGTCTTTAGCATCGCAGCGTGTTTAGACGCAGACGCGCTTAGACACTACCCTGAACAGCAACTTTAGCTGATTTAGTTGCGAGTTGAGCGCTGGTACGGCCAAAGCGGCGTTCACGCTGACCAAACCAATCAAACGCTTGCTGTAATTGCACCGCATCAAAGTCAGGCCATAATACATCGGTGAAATACAATTCCGTGTAAGCAAGTTGCCACAATAAAAAATTGCTAACGCGTTGTTCGCCACCAGTACGAATAAATAAATCAGGTTCTGGCGCATAAGCCATCGATAAATTTTCTTGCAGTAACTCTTCAGTGATTTCGTCGGCTTGTAGGGTAGGATTAGCTAATAAACACTTGCGCATAGCCTGCAAGATATCCCACCGCCCACCATAGTTGGCTGCAACGGTTAGGGTTAAACCTTTGCAATGCGCCGTTTTTTCTTCCGAAAAACGGACCATATCTTGAATCGCGGTATCAAAGCGGCTTAAGTCGCCAATTAACTTAAAGCGAATATCGTTATCACTTAAGCGACTTACTTCACGACGCAAAGATTTTAAAAAAAGCTTCATTAAAAATCCCACCTCTTCAGGGGGGCGGCGCCAATTTTCAGAGCTAAAAGCAAAAATGGTGAGGTATTCAACACCAGAACGACGGCACTCTTCCACTACTTTGCGCACCGATTCTAAGCCCTCAGCATGTCCAGTCACGCGCGGCATTAAACGTTTGCCAGCCCAACGTCCATTGCCGTCCATGATGATTGCGACATGGCGCGGCACCTCACTCACCTCAGGAATGGCTAAGGTAGAACTAGTATGTTTAGACATAAAAAGGCGCTAGTGAGAAGTGCATATTCTATAGATAAGACGGGCCTATACCGTCATGATCTCTTTTTCTTTTTCGACCACAATCTTATCAATATCGGTTACGGCCCGATCGGTCATTTTCTGCACTTCATCTTGGGCACGGCGCTCTTCGTCTTCTGAGATCACCTTGTCCTTACTTAATCGTTTTAAGTGCTCATTGGCATCGCGCCTTAAATTACGAATGGCAATTTTGCTTTCTTCGCCTTCGCTTTTTACTAATTTAGTCAGTTCGCGGCGCCGCTCCTCGGTCAAGGGAGGCATCGGTACTCGAATAACCGTGCCCTGTGAAGCTGGGTTTAGGCCTAAATCAGAATCACGAATGGCTTTTTCAATCACCGCCACCATGGTTTTTTCAAATGGCTGGACATTGATGGTACGGGCATCGGCCAAGCCTAAATTCGCTACTTGGCTAAGCGGCGTTGGGTTGCCA
>CAILUH010000291.1 GCA_903837335.1 uncultured beta proteobacterium
ACTTTCTTGCCTAAGCGGTCAACCACTTTTGCGGCTGCACGCAAATCTTCAATTCGACTGTTAGTACATGAGCCAATAAACACCTTGTCGAGCTGAATGCTGGTTAACGGCATACTCGGCATCAGGCCCATATACTCCAAAGCGCGCTCCATTGCTAAGCGCTTATTTGGGTCACGTTCTTTTTCTGGATCGGGTACACGCTCACCAATGGCCAATACCATTTCTGGTGAAGTGCCCCAAGTCACTTGAGGTTGAATTTCTTCTGCGCGTAATTCAATCACTTGATCAAATACGGCATCCGCATCCGAATGCAGGGTTCGCCAATATTGCAAAGCATGGCGTAACACTTCGCCCTTAGGGCTATACGGACGCCCTTGAATATAATCAATCGTAGTTTCATCCACCGCGATTAAACCTGCTCGAGCGCCAGCTTCAATGGCCATATTACAAACGGTCATGCGCCCTTCCATCGATAAATTTCGAATCGCTTCACCAGCAAATTCAAGCGTGTAACCTGTGCCCCCAGCGGTGCCAATGCGCCCAATCACAGCTAAGACAATATCTTTAGCGGTACTACCGGGCGGCAAACGACCTTCTACCCTCACCAACATATTCTTACTTTTTTTCATTAGTAAGGTTTGTGTAGCTAAGACATGCTCAACTTCTGAAGTTCCAATACCAAATGCGAGTGCGCCAAAAGCGCCGTGCGTACTAGTGTGCGAATCGCCACAGACGACTGTCATGCCAGGTAAGGTAGCGCCCTGCTCAGGGCCGATGACATGAACAATGCCTTGACGCAAATCATTCATCTTAAATTGGGTAATACCTAAACGATCGCAATTTTGATCGAGCGTATCGACTTGTAATTTAGAAATGGGGTCGGTAATGCCCGAAGCCCGATCAGTAGTTGGTACGTTGTGATCAGAAACCGCTAAATTAGCTGATAGTCGCCAAACTGGGCGCTGCGCTAAAGCCAAGCCTTCAAATGCTTGTGGGCTAGTTACTTCATGCAATAACTGCCGATCAATATAGAGCGTAGCTGTGCCGTCATCTTCAGAATAGACGACATGGTCATCCCATAATTTGTCATACAAGGTGCGGGCCATGCAAAATCCTTAAAGAGGCTTATTTTCGTTCAGCAACTGCCGGCACGAATCTTTCAGTCTCGCCAATAAATAATTGCCGCGGACGACCAATTTTATATTCTGAATCGGTAATCATCTCTTCCCATTGCGCAATCCAACCCACCGTACGCGCCAAAGCAAACACACAAGTGAACATATCGGTAGGAATGCCTAAAGCGCGCTGGACGATACCCGAATAAAAATCGACGTTAGGATACAGTTTGCGGCCGACAAAATACTCGTCTTCAAGGGCAATTTTCTCAAGGGTCATAGCCAACTTAAAGAGGGGGTCATTTTCTAAGCCAAGTTCATTCAAGACTTCATAGCAAGTTTCACGCATCAATTTTGCTCGCGGGTCAAAGTTTTTATATACCCGGTGACCAAAGCCCATTAACCGTACGCCTGAATTTTTATCTTTGACTTGAGCGATAAACTCGCCAATTTTTTCAACGCCACCATTATTTTGAATATTGGTCAGCATATCTAAACAAGCTTCATTTGCACCGCCATGCGCTGGGCCCCATAAGCAAGCTATACCAGCTGAAATTGCAGCGAAGGGATTGGTGCCAGAAGATCCGCATAAGCGCACAGTTGAAGTCGATGCATTTTGCTCGTGATCGGCATGCAAAATAAAAATTCGATCTAAGGCCTTGACCAATACCGGATTAATTTTGTAAGGCTCACATGGCGTAGCAAACATCATGCGCATGAAATTAGCGGTGTAAGAAAGCGAATTATCAGGATAAATAAAAGGCTGTCCAATCGAATACTTATACGACATGGCCACCAAGGTAGGCATTTTGGCAATCAACCGAATTTGGGCAATATGGCGTGCCATTGGTTCAGAGTAGTCGATTTGATCATGATAGAAAGCGGCCATTGCTCCCACTAGACCCGTTAATACCGCCATGGGATGTGCGTCACGGCGAAAGCCGCGCAAGAAGAATTGCATTTGCTCATGCACCATGGTGTGATGCATAACCAATTCTTCAAAGTCGATCTTTTCGGTTTGATTCGGCAACTTGCCCTTCAGCAGCAAATAACAAATTTCTAAGAAGTCACACTTACCAGCCAATTCTTGAATTGGGTAACCGCGATAGAGTAATTCGCCTTTATCACCATCAATAAACGTAATTTTCGAACTACATGACGCTGTCGATAGAAAACCGGGATCATAAGTGAATTTACCTGTTTGCCCATAGAGTCGGCGTATATCAATAACCTCCGGGCCAACGGTACCCTTATAGATGGGCAAGTCAATATCAGGCGTGCCATCTGAAAAAGAAAGTTTTGCTTTGATGTCGGATTCAATCATGATTCATCCTCAAGGGTTCCAAATTAACAATAGGTCTTGCAATTGTGCTTCTTATTTCTCACGCAACATCAACAACAATTTCTGCATCACCGATGATTCCATC
>CAILUH010000292.1 GCA_903837335.1 uncultured beta proteobacterium
ACCCAATGGCGATCGACTTCAAAAAATTGTCGTAAATTTTCACGCGTATCCGACCGGCCGAAACCATCAGTTCCCAACACTTCATAACGCCGCCCCAGATTTTGAATCGCTGGGCGAATTTGTTCAGCAAACATACGAATGTAATCAGTTGCTGCGATGACAGGACCCGCGGTATTTTTTAAGCAGATCTCTACATGCGACAAACTGGGCTCTGCTGCCGGATTCAACAGGTTATGACGATTAACAGCATTCCAATTGCGCGCTAATTCAGTAAAGCTTGGGCAGCCCCATAAATCAGAAGCGACACCCCATTCGCTTTGCAAGAGCTCGGCTGCCGCGATCACTTCACGGAAAATTGTGCCACAACCTAATAACTGCACACGCAATTTCGCGTTAGGGTCTCCAATACTTTGTAACTTGTACATCCCTTTAATGATGTCTTGCTCAGCACCCTTCGGCATTTCTGGGTGAGCATAATTTTCATTCATGAGGGTGATGTAGTAGTACACATCTTCTTGCTCAGTGAGCATCCGGCGCATACCATCCTGAATCACTACCGCCAATTCAAAAGCAAAAGTGGGATCGTAACTAATGCAGTTAGGCACGGCTGCACTCCATACATGGCTATGGCCATCTTCATGTTGCAGGCCCTCACCATTTAAGGTAGTTCGGCCAGCAGTACCGCCAAGCAAAAATCCGCGGCAGCGCATGTCGCCTGCGGCCCAGGCTAAATCGCCAATCCGCTGAAAGCCAAACATCGAGTAAAAAATATAAAAAGGTAACATCGGTACGCCATGCGTCGAATACGATGTCGCGGCCGCTATCCAATCGCACATGCCGCCTGCTTCATTAATACCCTCTTGCAAAATTTGGCCGTGCTTATCTTCTTTATAAAACATCAACTGATCATGATCTTCAGGGGTATATTGCTGACCCAATTGATTCCAGATGCCCAGCTGTCGAAACATTCCCTCCATCCCAAAGGTACGCGATTCGTCGGGCACAATTGGCACGACGCGCTTACCTAAAATTTTGTCGCGAATCACAATATTGAGCAGCCGCACAAAGGCCATCGTCGTCGATATTTCTCGCCCTTCACTAGTCGCCTCTAAAAGCGGCGCAAAAGTTTCTAAGGCTGGTACTGGCAAACTTTCAGCTTTGGAGCGACGTTGTGGCAAATAACCGCCGAGCTCGTTACGACGTGCCCGCATATACTCTAACTCAGGGCTACCCTCAGCAAACTTCACTAGTGGAATTTCATCGAGTTGCTCATCGCTCACCGGAATATCAAAGCGGTCACGGAATCGCCGGACATCTTCGGGATTCATTTTTTTAGCCTGGTGGGCAATATTCATGCCTTCGCCTGAGCCACCCATGCCATAACCCTTAATGGTGTGTGCCAAAATTACCGTCGGTTGATTTTCATGATGAACTGCTTCATAAAAAGCCGCATAAACTTTATGGGGATCATGACCGCCGCGATTTAAATTCCAAATGTCGTCATCACTCCAATCAGCCACTAGCGCTCTTAATTCAGGTGTATTGAACACAATTTCACGCACATAAGCGCCGTGCTTAGATTTCATTGTTTGATAATGGCCGTCAACAATTTCCCCCAAACGCTGCATCAAAATACCTTTTTTATCGCGTGCAAACAGAGCATCCCAATGGCCGCCCCAAACCACCTTAATGACATTCCAGCCCGCGCCACGAAATTCGCCTTCAAGTTCCTGAATAATCTTGCCATTCCCACGCACAGGTCCATCTAGTCGCTGCAAATTACAGTTCACCACAAAAATGAGGTTATCGAGTTTTTCCCGACCCGCCATCCCAATCGCGCCAAGCGACTCAGGCTCATCGGTTTCACCATCGCCTAAAAAAGCCCATACTTTGCGACCTTTGGTAACGGCAAATCCGCGGTCTTCTAAATACTTCATAAAGCGCGCTTGATAGATCGCCATAATGGGGCCGAGACCCATGGAGACCGTGGGAAATTGCCAGAAATCAGGCATCAGCCAAGGGTGGGGATAACTCGAAATGCCTTTACCACTAACCTCTTGGCGGAAATGATCTAACTGGCTAGCCTCCAGCCTACCTAGCATAAAAGCACGAGCGTAGATACCTGGCGCAGAATGTCCTTGAACAAAAATGAGATCGCCACCATGCTGCTCAGATGGGGCATGCCAAAAGTGATTAAAACCAACATCGTATAAAGTTGCGGCCGATTGAAACGAAGAAATATGCCCACCTACATTGGTATCTTTGTTCGCCCGCAAGACCATCGCCATTGCATTCCAGCGGGTAAAGGAACGAATCCGATGCTCAATATTTTGATCGCCTGGTAAGCGCACTTGTAATTCAACTGGAATCGTATTGATATAGGGCGTTTCAGCATGGAAGGCTTGATTAACACCACTCACGCGGGCGTGGGAAATTTGTTGATCAATTAAAAACGCTGCTCGTTCAGTGCCCTCAGTTCGTATTACACCGTCAAGTGCTTGTAACCACTCTTGCGTTTCGCCAGGATCTTCATCCTGCGTATTGGCAATAAGTTGCCCCAATATTTGCTCTGGAACTGCTGCCATCTGATATCTCCGTAGTGATTTATGCTGCTATTGAACTTCACTTTATGGCTGAATTTTAAGAATAGAAATTTATATTGACAAGAAATATTCCACATAATGATAGTATTTATCATAATATGGAATTATATTGCACTGCAAATCAACTTTGGAATAAGGCAGAATAAGGGTAATTACCAAAAAGCCCTATGCGCTCCCCCTTTCGCCTTTTACTAACCAAACTTTTTTCACGTCACTTTTTAACGAAGTTACGCGCTTCTCGCATTGTCTTTACGCCCTTAGTGGCAATTATTATTTTTACCTTAACCATGGGAATTATTCTTGGGACGCTGCAAATGCAAGAGCGTTCGCAACAAGAAAATGCCCTCTTCAGAGAGCTCTCTTTTGTAAAGCAGCGAATTCAATTACGTTTTTTGACAAACTCAGAAGCTTTAGTAGCGATCAGTCAAGATCTAGCTAAGACGAATAAGGACCCCAATGCGCAAGTCAAAGTATTAAAGCAGGCGGAAGCATTTGTCGCTAATAACCATGAAATTAGCCAGTTAATTTGGTTTAATGAAAATAATTTACGGCAATGGATGATTCCTTTGCCGTCGCAAGCCACCGATTGGTTTGATCAAACCCCTAATGCCGAAACCATAGAGCGGCAATTAAAACGTGCGATTATTTTAAGTAGAGAAACAAATAGGCCAGCGTATAGCGAAATTATTCGTTTGCAATCGAACACGGACCAACCCATTCCACTCGAACGGCAAACGGTATTTTGGCAAACTGTGCCTACTACCATCGAAGGTGAAGGCGCTGGAATTCTGGCGGTTTTGTACAGCGCCCATGGAATTTTAGAGCACATTATTCCCACGGAACTTAAAAGTCAATATCGCTTTTCCTTGTTAAATTATTCAGGCAGTGTGCTGGCTATTTCATCGGATCGTAATACGCCCACTCGGGCGCTTAGCAATGAAACTAGTCTTGAGTTGGGTGCTTTTAGTCCTACTTTAATTTTAAAAGTAGATACCTACCCGCCGCCAACCAATCTCACTTTTAGAATGTTACTTGGCGTTGTGATTGGTTTAAGTGCATTCGTTATTTGGAGTTTATGGTCAGTCTTAAAACAAATCCAGGCGCGTAATAAAATTGAAGCTAACTTGCGTTCTGAAACGAGTTTTCGAAGCGCGATGGAAGATTCCACTCCGGTGGGTATTCGCGCACACGATATGGATAAGCGCATCACCTATGTGAATCGGGCTTTTTGTGAAATGGTTGGCTATCGAAGTGATGAGTTAATTGGCCTGGTACCACCCTTTCCTTTCTGGCCCGCCGATAAGCATGATCAGCTTGGCACCAATATGGAACGGGTCTTGCAGGAACAAAATCATCAATTAATGAAATCAGGAATTGAAGGCGAACTACAGCGCCGTAATGGCTCGCGCATCAATACGCGTACCTATGCCGCTCCTTTGCTGAATGAAAAAGGTATCCAAACCGGCTGGGTTACTTCGATTACCGATATTTCTGAGCCCAAAAAAATTCGTGAAGAATTAACAGCCACTCAAGAACGCTTTGTCACAGTACTTGAAGGCCTAGATGCTGCAGTTTCAGTAGCTTCCCTTGAAACAGGAAAATTATTATTTGCTAATCGTTTTTATCGCCAACGCTTTGGCTACACTGAAAAAGGTCACATTAGTTTAAATGCTGACGCCATGAATCCACACCTGATTCATGATATGAAAGATGATAGTGTCGATGTTTTTGCAGGCTTACCTGAATCCGAGCTGAATCAAAATACAGTAATTGATTCACATGAAGTGCAAATCGTCGATGGTGAACCAACTTGGTATGAAGTGCGCGCCCGCTATATTCCCTGGGTTGATGGTCATTTGGCTCAGTTACTGATTGCTACCGATATTACCTTACGTAAACAAGCCGAAGATTTAGCGCGCCAACAAGAGGAAAGAATGCAATTTACCAGTCGTCTAACGACTATGGGTGAAATGGCCTCCTCATTAGCGCATGAACTCAATCAACCACTCTCAGCTATTTCTAATTACTGCATGGGCGTTGCCAAGCGCTTAAAAACTTACTCTGATTCCAGCTTAACTGCTGAGCTGATGCCCGCCTTAGAAAAAGCTTCTGCCCAAGCCTTGCGCGCTGGCACCATCATTCAACGTATTCGCGACTTTGTAAAACGCAGTGAGCCACAAAGAAAAACCTGCGATATTGCGGAAATTATTACTAATGCGGTTGATCTTCTAGAAATTGAAGCAAATCGCCATCGGTTTTCGATCGTGGCCGAGGTGATGCCCAATTTACCGCGCATCGATCTCGATCCTGTCTTAATTGAGCAGGTTTTAGTGAACCTCTTGAAAAATGCCTTAGATAGTTTGCGTGACGCATATCCGTTACCCTCACGCTGGTCGGCACCACCGGTAAAAATTAGCGCTGATTTAGATACTAGTACCTACCCCACCGCCTTGCGCATTCAAGTCACTGATGCCGGCTCTGGAATTGCAGATACCGTGATTCAACGGATGTTTGAGCCCTTTTTTAGCACGAAGGATGATGGAATGGGCATGGGGCTCAATATTTGCCGCTCGATTATTGAGTCTCACCATGGCCGGCTTTGGGCTAAAAATCAGCTGGACGCAGAACATGCCCGCATTTCTGGCTGCACCTTTACAATCCTATTACCCTTAGAGATATCTGAGAATTTAAGCGAGAATCAAGATGATCCAAAGCAACACCCCGAAAACTACCCAAGTTGAGGTTGTTTACGTCGTTGATGACGATGAGGCAGTGCGTGATTCGCTCACTTGGCTTTTAGAAAGCAATGGCTATACCGTGCGCTGTCACGCGAGTGCTGAACGCTTTTTGCAATCCTTACAAAATACTGATAAATCCACTATTTCCTGTGTCATTCTCGATGTTCGCATGCCCGGCATGTCAGGGCTTGAATTACAAGAACGACTAATAGCTGAAAATTTACCCATGCCAGTCTCCTTCATAACAGGACATGGTGACGTATCTATGGCGGTATCTACCATGAAACGGGGTGCAGTTGATTTTATCGAAAAGCCATTTAAAGAAAATGAGCTCTGCAATTTAGTTGAACGCATGTTGACGAAAGCGCGTGCCGATTACTCTTTAGCGAGCAACCGCAAAGTAACCCAAGGCCTACTAGGCAAACTGACTGGCCGTGAGCGCCAAGTTCTCGAAAGAATTGTTTCTGGACGCCTCAATAAACAAATTGCCGATGACCTGAGCATTTCCATTAAAACGGTCGAAGCCCACCGGGCAAATATTATGGAAAAATTGAATGTCAGCACAGTGGCCGACCTTCTGCGTCTCGCTTTATCCGAGTCTCAGGGAAGTTGATCAAACGATAAATACTGGTAAACTGGTTTCTTGTTTCCCCTCAACCAAAGAGTTCAATATGCCAGCCCAGTTAATCGATGGAAATGTCTTATCAAAAAAGCTTCGCACTGAAATTACGGCCCGTGCGGCCATTGTTACAGCTAAAGGCTTACGCCCTGGCTTAGCAGTTATTTTGGTGGGCGAAAATGCAGCCAGCCAAGTTTATGTAAGAAATAAAGTAAAGGCTTGTGAAGAAGCGGGTTTTCATTCGGTTTTAGAGCGCTATGCAGCAGAATTGTCTGAAGAAGAATTGCTCGCGCGCATTGCGACCTTAAATGCTGATCCATCGATTCAGGGCATTTTGGTGCAACTGCCTTTACCAGAGCATATTGATTCGAAACGCGTCCTAGAGGCTATCGCCCCACAAAAAGACGTGGATGGTTTTCACGTTGCCAATGCTGGCGCCTTAATGGTGGGTGCCCCTGAATTCATCCCCTGTACCCCTTATGGCTGCATGAAAATGTTAGAAAGTATTGAATACCCGCTGCGTGGTACAAAAGCCGTCGTGGTTGGCGCATCGAATATTGTGGGTAAACCCATGGCGATGTTATTACTACAAGCAGGTGCTACTGTCACGATTTGTAATAGCAAAACCCGCGACTTGGCGCACCATACTAAAGATGCTGATGTACTGGTAGTTGCTACAGGCAAACCTAAAATGATTACTGGCGCAATGATTAAACCGGGCGCAGTGGTTATCGATGTGGGCATCAACCGCTTACCAGACGGAAAATTATGTGGCGATGTTGACTTTGATTCAGCGAAATACGTTGCTGGTTGGATTACCCCCGTGCCCGGCGGTGTTGGTCCAATGACCATCACGATGCTTTTAATGAACACCCTTGAAGCAGCCGAAAAAGCTGTTAAATACGCTTAAAGGAACGTTTGGTTTTGGAAGCCGTAAGCAATTTAAGTAGCAACGCCCTCAGCAGTAACCCCTTGCTGAACTTTGGCCGCGGCATTCCAAATTATCCAGCGATTAAGCCGGCTGATATTGAGCCTGCTATCGCCTTACTTTTACAACAGGCTGAAGCAGCAGTGCAAAGCGCACTTGATTACAGTAGCACCCCAAATACGCAGCTCAGTTGGAATAACTTAATTGAACCGCTCGAAGACGCTACAGAGGCCTTGAGCCGAGCATGGGGCATCGTCAGCCACCTGAATAGCGTGGCCGATACCCCTGAATTGCGTGCAGCTTATGGCGCGATGTTGCCCCAAGTCACAGCATTTTTTAGCGACCTCGGCCAAAATCTTGCCCTGTATGAACGTTTTAAAGCACTACAACAAAGCCCTGCTTTCAAAGAACTGCAACCAGCGCAACAAAAAGTCTTAGCAAATTCGCTCCGTGATTTTCGTTTGGGGGGTGCTGAACTAGCGGCCGCGATAAAGCCACGCTTTGCCGCCATTCAAGATGAGCAGGCGCAATTAGGTAAGGCATTTTCTGATCATGTGCTCGATGCCACCGATGGTTTTTTTCATCACGTCATCGATCAACAAGAATTACACGGCATTCCTGCCGATGCGCTCGCCGCTGCTGCCGATCAAGCGAAACAAAGAGGGTTAACAGGTTGGGTCTTTACCTTGCACTTTCCTTCCTATTACCCCGTGCAACAGTATGCTGAAAATCGGGCACTACGGCGATTGCTTTGTGAGGCTTATTTAACTCGCGCTTCAGAACTAGGCCCGCAATATGGTCATGGGCAACTAGCTTGGGATAATACCGAAAATATGTTGTTGCAATTGCGCTTACGCCATGAAGAAGCACAGCTCTTGGGTTATGAAAATTATGCCGCCCTCAGCTTAGCCGCCAAAATGGCAGGTAGTGTTAGCGAAGTTGAAAATTTTTTAAAGGACATTGCAAGGCGCGCTAAACCATTTGCCCAAACCGATTGGGATGAGTTGCAAGATTTTGCTAAACGTGAATTAAATCTTGGTAACGACGGCAAAGAGGGCTTACAGCCTTGGGATATCACCTTTGCCTCAGAAAAACTGAAGCAAGCACGCTATGCTTTTTCCGAAAATGAAGTGAAGCAATATTTTCCTTTACCTAAAGTACTCGATGGCTTGTTTGGGCTGATTCAAACTTTATTTGCGGTGCAAATACTGCCAGCAAATTTACCCACATGGCATGCCGACGTACAGTCCTTTGCTGTCAATCAAAAAGATGGCCAGACCATCGCTTATTTTTATCTAGATCCCTATGCTCGCTCAGGCAAACGCGGTGGTGCATGGATGGATGATGCGCGGGGGCGCCGTGAATTACCTGATGGCAGCATTCAAATTCCAGTAGCCTACTTAGTGTGTAACTTCCCTCCACCCATCGAGATTGATGGGATTAAGCAGGAGCCCACGATTACGCATGATGATGTCATCACTTTATTTCATGAAAGCGGCCATGGGATGCATCACCTGCTCACTCAGGTTGGCGCGCTTGGTGTATCCGGAATTAATGGCGTTGAGTGGGATGCCGTAGAGTTGCCTAGCCAATTGATGGAAAACTTTTGTTGGGAGTGGGACGTAGTCAAAAATATGACCGCCCATATTGATACCCAAGCGCCCTTACCTAAGGCATTATTCGACAAAATGTTAGCAGCTAAAAATTATCACAATGGTTTGGGTACCTTGCGCCAAATTGTGCTTTCACTCACCGATTGGTACTTACATGCTAATTTTGATGCCAAAGATGCCAATCATTCTGCAATCATTCAGCTTGCAGCAGAGATTAACAAACAATTAAATGTTCTCCCCCAAGCACCAATCTCGCGCTGGCCTAATAGTTTTAGTCATATATTTGCTGGCGGCTATGCGGCAGGCTATTACAGTTATAAGTGGGCTGAAGTCTTGTCCGCCGATGTATATTCAGCCTTTGAAGATGCCGCTAAAGTAAGTGGTAGTGTGCTCGATACCGCAATTGGTGCGCTATATCGGCAAGAGATCTTAGCTGTTGGCGGCAGTCGCCCTGCGGCCGAATCATTCAAAGCATTTCGTGGTCGCGAACCTAGTATCGATGCATTACTGCGACATGGCGGCTTAACGACAGCAGTTCAAGGTTAACCAAGAAATGGAAATTAGCTAACTGCGATTTCTGCCACCACTGGTGCGTGGTCGGAGGGTTGCTCCCATGTACGCGGAATTTTGTCGATCCAACTTGCCCGACACAAACCCTTTAATTGCTGGCTTAACAAAATATGGTCAATGCGCATGCCAGCATTACGTCGAAAACCCATCATGCGGTAATCCCACCAGCTAAATGTTTTAGGAGCTTGCTCAAATAAGCGAAATGAATCTACCAATCCCAATTGGATTAAACCTTGAAATGCCGTCCGCTCTTCTGCAGAAACTAAATTTTGACCAATCCAAGCTTGGGGATCATGCACATCAATATCGCCAGGCGCAATATTAAAGTCACCTAATAAAGCTAACCGCTCAAACTGTTGTAATTCTTCAGCAAGCCACCCCGCTAATGCATTCAGCCACGCTAATTTATAAGTAAATTTCTCGCTACCTGGGGCCTGTCCATTAGGAAAGTAGGCTGAAATTAAGCGTAGCGGTGCAACCCCCTTAAAACAAACCGTGGCAGCTAGGATGCGCTGTTGCTCATCGGTATGGCCCGGAATATTACGGGTCGCTTTTAAAAAAGTAGTTTCAAAATTGCTAGCAATGGGTGCTAATGCATCTCGACGCACCAAGATTGCAACCCCGTTATACGTTTTTTGGCCAGCCACTAAACTTAAATAGCCTGCCGCCTCAAGTTCGGCATGGGGATATTTATCATCAGTGAGTTTTAATTCTTGCAAACATAATGCATCTATCGGTGTCTTGGCGAGATGCTGTTCTTGTAACCAGCGGATGACCTGGGGCAAGCGCACCTTTAAGGAATTAACATTCCAAGCAGCAATTCTAATCATTCAAATCCAATTCTTGCAGTTTACGGGTAATCGTATTGCGTCCAATTCCCAGACGTTGAGCAGCTTCAACTCGCCGACCCCGAGTCACTTCTAAAGCAGCTTTCAAAACTGCCTTCTCAAACCGCAAGGTTAAGGCGTCGAATACACCCTTATCCCCATCTTGCAACATCTTCACCGCTATCCGCCCTAAGGCAGTATCCCATTCATCCCGATTGGTGCGCTGACTATTATTAACTAAGGCTGCTACCTCGGTGTCAACTAGGGCAGAAGGAGTCGACTCACCTAGCGCACCAACTGGCAAATCACTTAAGCCAATAATATTAGCGGGTGACATTACCGTTAACCAATGACACAAATTTTCTAATTGCCGTACATTTCCGGGAAAAGGCATCAGGCTCATCGCTTTGAGGGCTTCATCTGAGAGTTGCTTAGGTTCTACATTGAGGCTAACCGCACAAGCCACCATAAAGTGACGCGCTAAGGCGGGAATATCTTCAGCGCGCTCTCGTAGTGCGGGTAAACGCAATTGAATCACATTTAAACGATGCAATAAATCCTCACGGAACAAGCCAGCAGAAACACGACTCTCTAGGTTATGGTGAGTCGCAACGATAACCCTGACATTCGCGCGGATGGATTCTGTGCCCTCGGCCCTATAGAAATGGCCATCGGTAAGCACACGCAACAAGCGGGTCTGTAATTCAAACGGTAGCTCCCCGATCTCATCAAGAAATAAGGTGCCACCTTCGGCATGATCTAAAGCGCCACGTTTCAAACCCTTCGTATTACCAAACTGCGCACGTTCATTTCCAAATAGTTCGGCTTCCAATAGATCTTGTGGAATTGCCGTCGTATTTAAAGCCACAAAGGAGCCTTTTGAGCGGGCGCTGTGTTTATATAGTGCCTGCGCAATCAGCTCCTTACCAGTTCCCGATTCACCGGTAATTAACACTGTTGCGTGGGATTGTGCCAAACGTCCAATGGCGCGAAAGATTTCTTGCATCGCTGGAGCTTGCCCAATAATTTCTGGGGTGTCTTTACGCCAACTGGCATGATCTTTAGATCCAGCCTTATTCCGAGCACCCTCATTACACGCACGCTGAATTAATTCGACCGCCTTTTGAATGTCAAACGGTTTCGTCAGATACTCAAACGCACCTCCTTGAAATGAAGATACCGCTGAATCTAAGTCAGAATACGCCGTCATAATAATCACCGGTAAATTGGGATTAGTCATTTTTACTTGTTGCAACAAATCTAAGCCATTACCCCGTGGCATCCGAATGTCAGATATTAAAACCTCAGGCGTTTCTTTTTCCAAAGCATCTAAAACGTCATTGGGATTAGTAAAAGTACGATGGGGAATATTTTCACGCGTCAGCGCCTTTTCTAAGACCCAACGAATTGACTGATCATCATCCACGATCCAAACGGGTTTTATCATTCTGTCATCTCCTGTTTGCGATACGGAATTTGAATATGGAAAACCGTTAAACCGGGCCGGCTTTCACACGCAATAAAGCCTTGGTGCTGCTGTACAAACGTTTGGGCCAATGTCAGCCCTAAACCACTACCACCCTCGCGACCAGAAACTAAAGGGAAAAAAATACGTTCGCGAATCTCATCCGGTATCCCTGGGCCGTTATCAATGACGTGCAGATCAAAGGCCATCTTATAACGCTGCTTCGCAATCGTGACCGAACGCGCAATGCGCGTTTTTAATTCAATTTTGGCGGTACCGAGTTTCATTTGCTCTTGCAATACCTGTGCCGCGTTATGCACAATATTCAGCACTGCTTGAATCAATTGCTCCTGATCACCCATCACATCTGGCAAACTCGTATCATAATTCCGCATAATGCTTAAGCCGAGGGGAAATTCAGCTAATACCAAGCTCCGTACGCGCTCTAAAGCTTCATGCACATTAAACGTTTCCATCGCATGGGCTTTGCGGTGGGGTGCAAGTAAACGATCTACCAAGGTTTGCAAACGATCAGATTCTTTGACAATCACTTGAGTATATTCACGTAAATTTTTGTCAGGCAATTCAAATTCTAATAACTGCGCAGCGCCACGAATACCGCCCAATGGGTTTTTAATTTCATGCGCTAAATTACGCATCAATTCTTTATTGGCCTCAACTTGTTGAGTTACCCTTTCGTCACGCTCACTGCGTAACTGCTGATCAATTGGAAACCAGTCCATCATCATTAAGTTTGGCTCTTCTAACATCGCCACCACGACATGTGCCGGCATCGATTCTTGATGGATGCGACTAGGCATAGACTCAAACACCAACTCTTGGCGCTGAGCAGCTATACGGCCTTCTGCAACTTCTGTAATCATATGCACTAAGGCCTCATTATTCCCAAACAAATCCAAAAGAGAATGTCCTAATAACGATTTTCGCGAGAGATCAAGCGCAGCTTCTGCAGCAGGATTTACATAAATCAACTCAAAAGTTGGCATAGTAAAAACTACCAAAGCATTGGGTAAATGTTCGAGCAATCCCGGAACAAAAGGGGCAGCCGCAGCTGCCCCTTTGAAAGGATTGCGCAATAAACTTGCGCTCAAGCTGTTTCCTTTAATCTTTCCTTCTTAAAAACAAATTACAGCGAGTAATACATTTCAAATTCAATCGGATGGGTAGTCATCCTAAACTTAGTGACCTCTTCCATCTTCAAGCTAATGTATGCATCGAGCATCGAATTTGTAAAGACTCCGCCGCGAGTTAAAAATTCACGATCTTTATCCAAACATTCCAAGGCCTGATCAAGGCTATGGCACACAGTTGGAATCTTTGCATCTTCTTCTGGTGGCAAATCATATAAATTTTTATCCGCAGCTTCGCCTGGATGAATTTTGTTTTGCACGCCATCCAAACCCGCCATCAGTAAAGCTGAAAAAGCTAAATAGGGATTGGCTAGGGGATCAGGGAAGCGCGTCTCAATGCGTCGTCCTTTTGGATTGGCGACGTGCGGAATACGAATCGAAGCAGAACGATTGCGCGCCGAATATGCCAACTTCACTGGAGCCTCAAAACCAGGTACCAAACGCTTATAGGAATTAGTGCCGGGATTGGTAATGGCATTTAACGCACGCGCGTGTTTAATAATGCCGCCGATGTAGTACAAAGCAAATTCTGAAAGCCCTGCATAACCGTTACCAGCAAATAAGTTTTCACCGTTTTTCCAGACTGATTGATGCACGTGCATACCTGAGCCGTTATCACCAACTACGGGCTTGGGCATAAAAGTAGCCGTTTTGCCATAAGAATGGGCCACGTTTTGCACTACGTACTTTTGCCAAATAGTCCAGTCTGCGCGTTGCGTTAAGGTGCTGAACTTCGTACCTAATTCACTTTGACCTTGCCCAGCAACTTCATGGTGATGCACTTCAACTGGAATACCCATGTAGTTTTCCAAAATTAAACACATTTCCGAACGCATATCTTGAAAGGTATCCACTGGAGATACTGGGAAGTAACCCCCTTTTTTACCTGGACGATGACCTGTATTGCCACCTTCAAACTTAGCACCAGAAGACCATGGGGCCTCTTCCGATTCAATTTTGACAAAGCAGCCCTGCATGTCAGAACCCCAACGAATGCCATCAAAAACAAAAAATTCGGGTTCGGGTCCAAAGTAAGCAGTATCACCAAGGCCGGTACTCTTTAAATAATCTTCAGCGCGCTTGGCAATTGATCTTGGGTCGCGGTCATATCCCTTGCCATCCGATGGCTCGATTACGTCGCACGTAATCACTAAGGTTGACTCTTCATAAAAGGGGTCAATATAGCAAGCTGTAGGATCAGGCATCAACAACATATCAGATGCTTCTATGCCCTTCCAACCGGCAATTGAAGAGCCGTCAAATGCATGACCACTCTCAAACTTATCTTCATTAAAAGCTGAAATGGGCACAGTCGTATGCTGTTCTTTGCCTTTGGTATCGACAAAACGAAAATCGACAAAAGTACACTCTTTCTCTTTTACTAACTTCATCACGTCTGCGACGGTCTTCGTCATGCAAATCTCCTCTAATAAAAAATACTGGATCAAACAAGCTCCAGGCTGTAAATCAACCACTCTTCCTGGGTTCAGCAAATCAAAAGTCAATACCGATAAGGCTAATTTACAGAAACCATGATGTTGAATGTACTATTATTGCACTATTAGAGTGCCAAAAAAACCGCTAATTGGCTAATATTGCCAATATTGCACTAAAGTAGTGCATAGATTGAAAGGCTCTGAATTGAATGCCCGCAAGCTTAAATTAGGCGGATTTGGCCGGAAAATCGTAAATTTCATAACCCAAAGCGCTGGTACCTTGGCGCAAAGCAAGCCACGCCGGGTCTAAGGCGCCCTGCTCGCCCTTCACCCCTAATTCAATATGGCGTTTAGTAAAAATACCGCTGCGTAGCGGATCTCCAACCGAGGGCAAACTAAATACCTTGATGCCTGCAAAGTCACGCTCGATTTGCTCCATTAATGGAGTTAGCGTGGACTCAATGCCGCTCGGCACAATAAAACTTTTCTCCGCCCACTGACTGCGATGAAATAAATGCGCATAGTGGTGATCTAAGCACCAGGCCATCATCGGTGCTGCCATTACCGGAAACCCAGGCAAGAAATGATGTTCATGAAGCCGAAAACCGGGAATTTGGTTATACGGATTGGGAATGATTTCACAGCCCAGCGGAAATTCACCCATTTTGAAACGGTGTTGATTTTCAGGTGTATTCAAGTCAGCCTTCACTGGATCGCCTTCAGCCGTCGCCTGAATACGGGCAGCAATTAACACTTTAGCCTCTGGATGCAGGGCTAGACCCAACCCCAAGGCTTTAGCTGCACAATCACGCGTATGGTCGTCTGGGGTCGCGCCGATACCGCCGGTACTAAAAACCACATCGCCACTAGCGAAGGTGTCTTTTAGCGTTTGAATAATATGTTCAGGATCATCGGCAACATAACGCGCCCAAGATAGACTTAAGCCCCGCTCACCAAGTAACTCAATCAGCTTGGCAAGGTGTTTATCACTTCTGCGACCCGACAAAATTTCATCGCCAATGACGAGCAAACCAAAACGTCTATTCGCTTCCGGCTGAGCTGCAAGAGGCTTCAGTCGCTCTGAGCCCTGATCCTGAGTAGAATCGGTTGGATTATTTGCTGACATAAGTGCAATTATCCACGCGTTGGGTCATGATCAATCACTTCAACGGCGTTGGTGGTACGCAGTTCGATTAGGGCGTGTAATAAAAAATGCGCAAACCACAGAGCGGCAAAAACAAAAATGATCGAGTAGACCCACAGCGCTACAAACGAAACAAATGGAAATAAAACCAAGGCTAGCACCGAGGTCGCCCAAAAGAAACTAGGCACAACGCCCAGTAAGCCCGCCAAAATACCCATGGTCAATAAAGACCAGCGATATTTTTCTAACAAGGCATTGCGTTCAACAACAGTGGCATGCTTCGCTAAAACATCGTAAGTCATTAAGCGCATCGTTAACCACCCCCATAGCAAAGGCGGCAAAATTGCAAACAACGGCGGTATCCACCAAACAGGCAAAGTTAGAAAAACCAAAACTAAGCAAATTAAACTAGACCAAAGTGTATAGGCCAAACTACCGAAAAAACTACCAAAAAAATGCGTATTAACAGGCATGTCTAATTTGGCGTACGCTGCTTGTTCGGCCACGCTATTCACAATGGCTGGAACGGTAGTAAAAGCAATCACCAGTAAAAGACTAATTGCGGTAATTGGCATTAAAAGAATGACAAAAAATAATGGCGCCAACCAAGTTTGAGAACCTTCAATTCCAAGCCATGCTAAGGCGTGCTCGATCCAGCTAGTAAAAATCGAAGCGCTTAAAAAAATCCGTAAATACTCTAGCGCCGGCGACCAAACTAACCACAGTAATGCACCCCAAAAAACGGCCACGATTAAAAATGGTCTAAAGCTTAGCCATAACATCCGCGGATGCATCGACCCCACTAGGGCCAAACCTAAAGCACGTACGACGCCACTAAAACCAACCATCTCTATCCCCTATCAATTTGCATGGAGACCATTAAAGCGAATGAGTACGCTTAAAAAAAGTCTGCCAAGCCGACTTTAAGCTCTGCCATTGATGCTGTAGTACGCCACTAGACAATTGCAAATGTTCTACACCAGTCGGGTGAATTTGCTGATCAAAATTTGCTGTTTTAAAAATCATATCCCACCAAGGGAATAAAACACCAAAATTACACCCGCCTAATACTCCAGGTTGATTGCTGGCTTCATAGCCCAGACGAATCGCATGATGGCGACGATGAAAAATAGGCGATACCAATACATATTTGGCCCAACCTAGATGTACCTTTACATTAGCATGCTGCCAGCTTTGCACAAATTGACTAATCACCACCAGCAAAATAAATTGACCTGGACTGACGCCAATAATTAAAGCGCAAAACGCAAAGACCAGCGCCCGCATTACATCATCTAAAAAATGATTGCGATTATCAGACCAGGCTGTCATGGTAGTTTGGCTATGGTGTAAAGCATGTAACTGCCACCACCACTGAAAGCGATGGGTAGCGCGGTGATAGCCATAGTCAATAAAATCTAAGATGATTAAATAAATGAGGAAGCTAACCCAAGGAATTGAAGTGACGCCTGGCCACCAATTTTCGACATTCAAGCGCTCGAACCGCCAATCATGTAATTGCCCTTCAAATTGAAAAAAGAAATCGGCAAAAACAATAAAGATAATCGCATGGAATAAGCCCAAGCGATGAAAAAAAGTATAAAACACATCTGCCGCCATACCCTTTGCATGACGCACTTGTAATTCAGCAGGATTCAATTTCTCCCACAGGCGTAAACCAAACGCGATCAGGAAAATTTGCAGCAGTCCTAATAAGAGCCACTCGCTACCATCAAATGCATCCTCCGCCCAATGCATTAAACCAAACTGATACAGCAACGGCTCGAGCACATAATGAAACAAAGCCTCTTGTGCTTGGCTGTATTGCTGGGTTAAAAAATCGAACATGCTTGTCATTAAGCCTATTGTTTAGTGGTAACTGGTTTTACAACGACTACAGGCAAGGTAGCAAAACAAAACCCCCGCTGCTTTAAATTATCAATCAAGGGCTCTAAAACTGCAGGCGCCCAGGC
>CAILUH010000293.1 GCA_903837335.1 uncultured beta proteobacterium
CTGCCTGGTTCGCCAAGGCCAATAGCTCCTTGAACCGATGCGAAAGCATACGGAGCGGTCTTTGCTACGTGGGCGTGAGCGTTTCGAAGTTTCATAGTGTCAGCTTCTGGCTTGATACTCCCTGTGCGTCTTAATGCACCCAAAGCGTAACTGCCGCTCCACCTTGAACCTTAGGGTTCAGGATGAGGGCCTAGCGGCTAAGGTGGGGAATCTTTTATATGTCATTCAATGACATTCTGCTGCTGCTAATTTGTGGTGGCATTTCAGGTCTATTAGCAGGCCTCCTTGGCATCGGCGGCGGTATGATTCTGGTCCCAATCATGGTGATCGTGTTTACCCATCTAACATTTGATCCTAGTGTCATTGTGCATATGTCAATTGCAACCTGCATGGCAACAGTACTCTTTACCTCCACTTCAGCAGTACTCGCTCACTATAAACATGGGGCAATTGACTGGAAATTAGTGGCATTGCTAAGTCCTGGTTTAATTATTGGCGGCTTAGTTGGTGGCGGTGAATTATTTGATTCCCTTAAAACAGGTTGGCTCTCGCTCTTTTTTGGTGTATTTATTTTTTATAGTGCAATTCAAATTTTTATTAATAAAAAACCCAAGCCTGACAGAGAAATCCCTGGGGTTCTAGGAGTTTTTTCTTTTGGTGCCCTTGCGGGCGCCTTAGCAAGTTTAGTGGGTGCCGGCGGAGCCTTTATTACTGTCCCATTTATGGTTTGGTGCAATATTCGCCCCCATGTTGCTATGGCCACCTCATCTGCTCTGGGGCTACCAATTTCCGTTGCGGCAACCGTTGGCTACCTATATGGTAGTTGGAGGCATCCAAATCTGCCGCCTGGATCTATTGGCTATATTTACTTGCCAGCATTGGCATGCATTATTTCTATTAGCATTTTCACTGCTCCCCTCGGGGCCAAGTTCGCACGAAAACTGAATGTCAATCATATTAAGAAAATTTTTGGCGTAATGCTCATTTTTGTGGCTATTTTTATGTTTGATGAAAGCCGCAAAGCTTTTGGTTTTTAATGCTTACCACCTAACTAACCAGCCGAATTCAAAGCCAGCTTGGGCTTAAACACTGATTCCGGTAAAGTATCAATCCAGCGGTGTGAATTACGTACATGATTGCTCATTGTGCGTTGGGCTTTAATTTCATCACCGTCCAAAATAGCTTGAGCAATCTCTTTGTGATCTTCATTAGATTTAATCATCTGATCAAAATGCATTGATTTGCCAACTTGAAACATCACTACAACCAGTCTTAGCTTTTCAACCAATTCATATAATTGGGTGTTATTAGAAATTTCAACAATAGTCTTGTGAAATAGTTGATTATTTTCCATAAACAAATTCCACTGCATCGTTTTTTTACTGAGACACGCCTGTTTCCATACCTTTGTAAATAGTTTGCGATTTTGTCCCTGATTAATATTCTTTGCAGCCAAGCCAGCAGCCAGACCCTCTAACGATTCACGAATTTGGAAAAGGTCTTGAACTTCCTGTCGTAATAAGCGGCGGACAATTGCGCCACGATGGGGTATTAAGTCGACCAACCCATCTGCACTTAAGCGATGAAATGCTTCGCGCACTGGGCCCCGACTTAAACCAAATTCTTCAATTAGGTCCCGCTCAATTAAACGCTGTCCAGGTGCAAAGCGGCCAACAAAAATGCCATTTTGTAAGTGTTCACATAGAAAATCTACCGACGAGCCACGCTTTTTTTCAGGTATAAGAATTTTATTCATTCGGAATTATTTGCCTTAGTTACGGCGTTTATCGTTATTTAGTATATCTCGCTAAAAATTGGATGCAAGTACCAGCATGATGGTCAACCCCTAGGTATAAGCCCTAGCTAAATTGTAGGGCAATTTTGTAAAAACAATTTGACTTTTTGGATATAAAGCCACAAACTTGACCTCTAATGCTTATGGAAATAATTTTTTTATAAAAATCTAGGGCATTTAAATATTCACAATATTCAGGAGAAGACAGCATGGATTTAGGGATCAAAGGTAGAGTGGCAATCGTAACTGGCGGAAGTCGCGGTATTGGTAAAGAAACTGCCCGTGAATTTTTAGAAGCTGGTGTTAAGGTTATGACCTGCTCACGCCATGGCGACGAGCTAAATGAGACCTGCAAAGAATTGGCTAAAACTACTGGGGGTGAAATTCACTCCATGGTCGCTGATATGACAAATCCAGAAGATATTAAAAAATTAGTTAATAAAACCCTGGAAACTTATGGCACAGTTGATATTTTAATTAACAATGCTGGAACTATGTATTCGGGACGCTTCGCAGAGCTAACGGATGAAGGCCTGCAAACCCAGCTTGATACCAAATTGTTCGGATTTATGCGTGCCATCCGCGCCGTATCTCCAATCATGCGGGAAAAAAAATGGGGGCGCATTGTTAGTCTTATTGGCGGCGCAGGCAAAGAACCTGATCCCTATATGTTTGGATCAGGTATGACTAATAGCGCCTTACTGAATTTGACCAAGTCTCTGTCTACTGAGTTTGCGCCGGATAATGTCCTTGTTAATGCCGTTTGTCCTGGTTGGGTTGCAACCCAACTATGGCGGCAACATGCAGAAGGTCTAAAAAAAGAGCTTGGTGTCATTGATGAAGAAGAAGCTAGACGTCTTGCTACCAGAAAAAATGCCTTAGGGCGCTTTGGAAAACCAGAAGAGCTTGCGAATGCAATTGTATTTTTATGCTCGGAAAGAGCAAGTTATATAACCGGAGTTTCGCTAAATCTTGATGGTGGCAGACTCAAAGGCCTATGGTAAATTAGCGCTATCGCGTTAAGTATGATGAGCCTCATCTCCTCCTTAAATGATTGCGAGGGCATAGCCTGCCCTCGCTACTCAATATGATTGAATTACAGTCTCTTGGAAAAACATTTTATAAGGATAAGAGCAACCTCGAGGTTGTAAGCAACATTTCGCTCGCTTTTAGAGCTCACTCCTTCACCGCCCTTATTGGTCCATCAGGATGTGGTAAATCGACCCTACTAAACATGATTGCGGGTCTCTATCAGCCGTCTAGTGGGGATATTCTCTATAACGGTAAACAAATTCTTGGCGCTAATACCGATGTTGGTTATATGACGCAAAAAGATAATTTGCTCCCGTGGAGAACTATTCTTGATAATGTTGCCCTTCCCCTAGAAATTGCTGGAGTGCCTAAAAAGCAACGTCACGAGCAGGCGCGCTCTATCCTGCAACAAGTTGATTTATCAGGATTTGAAAATAAATACTCGAGCGAACTATCGGGCGGCATGAGAAAGCGTGCTTGCTTGGCCCGCATGCTCCTTTATAAGCCCAAAATACTATTGTTAGATGAGCCTTTTGCTGCCCTAGATGCTCAATTAAGAATTGCGATGCACGAACTTCTTTTACGCTTATGGGAAGAATATAAGCAAACGATTATTTTGGTGACTCATGATCTAATTGAAGCCGTATCTTTGGCTGATCGGGTAATTGTTTTTAGTCCACGACCTGCATCCGTAGCATTTCAAAAGGAAGTAGATTTAGCACGTCCTCGTGATGTACTTCAAGTTCGTTTTACTAAAGAATTTCAAAATATTCACAACACTATTTGGGATTATTTACAGCAACAATATGCCGCAGATAGGCTTACGTATGCAAAATAAAAAAATAACCAAAAACTTGAAAAATTTTTCTGATCACGCGAATCTGAATCATTACTTCATGTTTATTTTACAAATCGTTGTGGGTTTATTTGTGCTATCGCTATGGGAGCTTGGCTCTGGGACGATAGTTGATTCATTTTTAATTAGCGAGCCGTCTAGTATATTTAAACGTCTATATGGCTGGATTGCCGCCAAATCTATTTGGATACATGTATGGGCAACCCTATATTCAACGATCATTGGTTTTTTTATCGGCACCATTGCTGGTGTGATTGCTGGAATAGGCCTAGCGCTTTCGCCCTTTTTTAGCCGCTTATTAAATCCCTTTATTTGGGCTTTAAATGCATCCCCTAAAGTCGCACTTGCACCACTCTTTATACTTTGGTTTGGCTTGGGTATTGAGTCCAAAATTGCTTTAGCGGCTGTACTTGTTGTCTTTTTGGTTTTTGTGAGCACCTATGCAGGCGTAAAACAAGTTGATCCTGATTTAGTTGATACTGTTAAGCTAATGGGGGCTTCAAAATTTCAAATTTTGACAAAAGTTATCTTACCCGACGCAACCCCTTGGATCTATGTGGGCATACAAAGCGCTATTCCCTATGCACTCATTGGCACTATCATTGGCGAAATGATCGCCTCCAATCGTGGGCTAGGATACCTAGTACAAAGATCAGGTAGTGAATTTGATACTGCTGGCGTATTTGCATCGCTTATTGTCATTTCTTTAATTGGGGTAGTCTTAAACCAAGTTTTTGCTTTAATTCAAGCTCGCTCTCAGAAATGGAAATTGATTAGCCGTTAATTTATTACAAGAAAAAATCAGGAGGCAACTATGAAATTACTAAAAAGTATTTATCTTTTTCTAGCTATATGCAGCATTTCATTGCAAATTCAAGCCCAATCAGAAGTAGTCCGCTTCGCCAATATTGGGCATGGTTACTATTCTGGTCCTCTCTATGTAGCAGTACGCGAAAATCTATTTCAAAAATATGGCCTCACTCCTGAAATTACTACTGCCCAAGGTGGTCCGTTAGTATTTCAAGCAGTCTTTACGCGACAAGCAGATTTTGGAATTGTTAGTTACGAGCACATTCTGACAGCCGCAGGTCAAGGTCGTCGATTAGTCTCCATATTTAACGTAACCAGCCGCCCAATTAACAATATTATTGTTAGTAATAAGCTTTTTGATTCAGATGGGAAAAAACCAATTAAAGAGCGCATTCTTGCGCTCAAAGGCAAACGTATTGGAGTTCCATCAGCCGGCGGATCTGGAGAAAAAATATTAGGTTCCCTAGCAATGAAATATGGCCTACAAATACCTGGTGATATCGAGCTCGTCTACTTGGGTCCCGATGCAAACACTTATGTGGGGGCATTTAAAAATAATCTGATCGATGCTGCCGTCCCTTTTGAGCCTGCCGGCGTTCAAGTGGAAAAGGAAAAATTAGGTAAAATTTATGTCAACCTAATGAATGGGGAAGTTGAAGAATTTCGTGATTTAAATTATATGGATTTGATCACCAGCCCTGCAACGATTGCCGAAAAACCAGAGCTGACCAAGAAGATGGTGGCGATTTTTGCTGAAGCACAAAAAATTCTTTTGAATGAGGCCAAAGGTAAGGCAATCATGGCAAAAGAGTTCCCCAATTTATCTCCTGAGGTAAATGATCGTGCCTATGCTGTTGTCAAGCAAATTTGGAGCCCAGATGGAAAAATGTCGATTGAAGGCGGTAAAAAAGTTTTTGATTATCTACAACCAAAACAAGATAAGCCGATCAATTTTCCTCAAACTTTTACCAATCAATTCTTGCCAAGTCAATAACGCAATTCATGGGTATTGTTAGATCGAAAACTGCTGACGTAAAACGTTCTTTTGTACTTTACCCATAGCATTGCGCGGTAAATCGTTCAGTATTTCAATGCGCTTAGGCACTTTGAAATTCGCAATTTGTCCTTTAAGTGCATCGATCATCTGTTGCGCATTTAATTTTACGCCTGCTTTTGGAACAACTATTGCCAACACTGCCTCGCCAAAATCAGGATGCGGAATTCCGATCACAGCACTTTCAGCTACACCATCCATCTCGTCAATAAAGCTTTCTATCTCTTTAGGATAGACGTTATAGCCTCCAGAAATAATCAAATCTTTACTGCGGCCGACGATCGATAAATAATTAGCCGGTACCTTACCGCTAATATTGTTACCACCCCAACGCCCCACATCGCCTGTTTTAAACCAACCATCGGTAGTAAATTCTTCGGCAGTTTTTTCAGGCATATGCCAGTAGCCCTTAAAAATATTGGGGCCCTTTACTTGTACGCCGCCAATTTCATCGACCTTGCAAATTTGCCCCTCATCGCTCACAACCCTGACATTCACTCCGGGTAGCGGCACGCCAACGGCCCCACCAACCCGCGGGCCTTCATAAGGATTAGAAGTCAACATAATGGTTTCACTCATGCCATATCGCTCAAGAATGGTATGGCCGGTGATTTTTTTAAATTCATTAAACGTTTCAGTCAGTAGTGGGGCCGAGCCAGAAATAAATAAACGCATATTGCGACACACTGCTTTTGTAAAGGCCTTATCTGCAATTAAGCGTACATAAAAAGTGGGTACGCCCATCATCACAGTAGTACGAGGCATATGTTGAATAAGCTGTGCGGTATCTAGCCGGGGTAACCAAATCATTTTGCTGCCGTTAACTAATGCTCCATGGGCAGCGACAAATAAACCGTGTACATGAAAAATGGGTAAGGCGTGCAACAACACGTCATCTTTTTGCCATTGCCAGAAATCTTTGAGCACTAAACAATTGCTACCTAAATTACGGTGCGTAAGCATCGCACCCTTGCTGCGCCCGGTAGTTCCGGAGGTATATAGAATGGCTGCTAAATCATCATTATCCGAATTTACAGTTTTGAATTGATCGCTTTGGCCAATAGCGCGCTGTAGCAAACTACCCGTGCGATTATCGTCCAAAGTAAATACCTGTTTAGTGCCCGCCTTAAACGCTACTTTAGAAACCCAAGCAAAATTTTTGCTGCTGCAGACCACAACTTCAGGCTGAGCATTTTCAATAAAATATTGAATTTCAGCAGCTTGATAGGCGGTGTTTAAAGGCAGATAAACGTAGCCTGCCCGAATAGTAGCTAAATATAAAAACAGGGCTTCGGGCGACTTTTCTACTTGCACTGCAACCCGCGCCCCTTTAGGCAGGCCAAGACTTTTTAATAGGTTGGCTAGCATCGCTGAAGCGCGTTCTAAATCGCTCCAGGAGTAATACAGACCATCTTGAGTTTCAATTGCACAAGTTTTACGATCTTTTGGAAAACCTTTTTCCAATAGTGAATACAAATTCATACGAACCTCAAAATGATCTACCTAACAGCGATTAATCGAGAGTAGCACCCGATTTTTTAACTACCCCAGCCCAACGCTTAATATCTGAATTCACTAATTTACCAAACGCTTCGCCAGATAAGTTTGGCGTTTCAGAACCATTAGCGGCCCAAATAGCCTTCAACTTGGGTGTGTTTATCGCCTTCTCAATTTCTGCAATCATTTTGTCGACGATAGGCTTTGGCGTTCCCTTAGGAGCAAATATGGCATACCAAGTTGATACTTCATAATTAGGCAAACCCGCCTCAACAAAAGTTGGAA
>CAILUH010000294.1 GCA_903837335.1 uncultured beta proteobacterium
GATTTTTCATTGCTTTAGACTCGCTAAAAAACTTACTACGTCTTCTATTTCTTGGGCAGTCAAAATGGTCTTTCCAGCGAACTGTGGCGCTACTCGGTTTAAATGATTGATACGAAAATAGGCGGGCATGATGGTCTCCGTATTAAAACGACTTGCATCAACCAAACGCGCGCGCAACTGAGGAGATGATAAACGCGCACTACTAACGAGCAAATCGGGGGCCAAATTTCCCTGAAAACGCTCCTCCGGAAATGGCCCACTATGGCACAAAAGACAAAGGCCTGTTTGGCGACTAGCTACTATAGAACGACCGCGCATGACGTTGCCCGCTTCTTGAGTCAGCGGCTCCAAGATGGCATCGCCTGAATAGGCTTGGGCAAAAACTGGTACTGGAATTAGCAACGGCAGCGCTAGGACTAAATTGATGACTAGCGCAAACCGCATGGGCAAAAAATTAAACCAACTTAATGCCACTATTCTTCAGGGGAATCGTTCGATAGCGTTTGCCAGTAGCGCGATAAAGCGCATTTAATACTGCTGGCGCAGCTACCGCAATAGTAGGTTCACCAATACCGCCCCACTCCGGCCCACCACCCTCAATAATGATCGTTTCCACCTTAGGCATTTGCGCTAAACGTAATGAATTAAAGGTATCAAAATTCGTTTGCTCAATGCGCCCATTCTTAACGGTGCATTCCTCCAAAAAGAGTGCCGATAAGCCATATACAAAAGAGCCGGAAACTTGGCGACGAATTTGCGCAGGATTGACGGCATAACCACAATCGGTTGCTGCCACAATGCGATGAATTTTCACCTCATTGTTTTTATTAACCGATAACTCACAGGCCGCTGCAACAAAACTACCAAAAGACTTCATTTGAGCAATGCCACGATGCACTCCAGCAGGAGCTGGTTTTGTCCAGCCAATGCCTTCAGCAGCTGCATTTAGCACGGCTAAATTACGTGGGTATTTGTCCATATATTTACGACGAAACTCTACTGCATCAACACCTGCAACCTCTGCCATCTCATCCATAAAACATTCCATGAAAATAGCATTTTGATTGACATTAACGCCCCGCCAAAAACCTGGTGGCACATGAGTATTACGCATCACATGGTCAATATGATAATCGGGGAAATGATAACCAAAAGCATGTTCGCCAGAATTGAATACGCCCTGAAAAGTGAGGGGATCCATCCCTTTATTGGCGGCTACAACCGCCGGCCGAACGGCGTGCAAAATCGACTGTCCACATAAGCGCATATGAAATGAAGTGAGATTTTTCTTATCATCAAAAGAAGCACTCATTTTTGCCATCATCACTGGGTGATAGCGACCCTGAGTCATATCTTCTTCGCGAGTCCAAATTAATTTAATTGGTACACCAGGCATTTGCTTAGCAATATTCACTACCTGAGTGGTGTAATCCTGAAAAGCGCCGCGGCGACCAAAACCGCCGCCTAAATTAATCTTAGTGACGTTGCACTTTTCCCCTGGCAATCCCGAAGCAGCAATCACCGCAGCCAACGATGCCTCGCCGTCTTGGGTTGGTACCCAGGCTTCGCAGCTATCGGTAGTCCAGACTGCAGTCGCATTCTGGGGCTCCATCGTGGCGTGATTTAAAAAGGGATAGAAGAAAATGGATTGATGGGTTTTAGCCGACCCAGCCATGGCTTTTTTCATATCACCATTGGTATTGCCCGTAAATGCTTCATCCGCATTTAAACCATCTTCAAGCATCTTTTTAATGATCGCACTGGAATTATTGGCATTAGGACCTTCATCCCACACAATCGGTAATTTATCAAGCGCTGTTTTGGCTATCCAAAAGGTATCGGCCACGACTGCGACAGCTGTATCACCAACTTGCACTACTTTCTTCACACCTTTAATACCAGTCACTTTACTTGCATCAAAACTTTTTACTTTGCCA
>CAILUH010000295.1 GCA_903837335.1 uncultured beta proteobacterium
GGCCGGTCCTAAGCCACAAAAAATAAGTAGGGGCCAAGATAGAGTCGGGCTTAAATCGATTTGTGATAGCCCTAAACTAAACTCAAGGGACGCAAATAAAAATGACCAAATTAAACCTAAAACAATTTGCGCTAATAAAAATTCAGTCCAGCGCCATTGCTTTTCAGGGCTTTTACCAGGCTTACTGAGCATCCAGCTATAGCAAGCCCAAAGCAGAGTAGCTGCGACCATTAACATATCGCCGGGCACAAACTCCAAGGTTAAAATGCCATCTAAATCGCCACGAGATAAAACAACTGTAACCCCAATAATTGATACGACTGCACCAAGCATTTGCCATAGGTGAACTCGATTTTGATAAAAAATAGAACCTACTAATAGCATCCAAATGGGCATACTGGCGCCAATTAAAGTGACATTAAGGGGCGAAGAAGTTTCAAGGGCAATATATAAAAAAGCGTTATAACAGCCCACGCCCAATAAGCTTAAGGTAAAAAAACGTTTTTTATGCTGCCACAGTGGACTTTGCGGTAATAAAATTTTCCAGCCAAATGGCATTAATACAGCAGCAGCAATCATCCAGCGAAATAAATTGAGTAGCGCTGGTGACAAATGCCCGACAAACCAACGTCCAACAATAGCATTACCACCCCATAAAATAGTAGCTAATACGAGATAAGTTACGGCAGTTAACGTTAAGTGATGTCGAGATGAAGGCATGTTAAAAACCGCCCGAAGGCGGTTGCGTTAATATTCAAAAGTTAATTTTTGAACCGGATTACTTAGCCAATGCTTTAGCGGCTGAACCAATAATAACTAGCGACCAGCCTTGTAGTACTAATTCAATTGCAATTAGCATCCCAGGAACCCAAAGGCTGGAAGAAGGCCAACTACTCATAATTAAGGCAGCAAGAATGATGGATATCAAACCAGAAACTGCCGCCCACACCCAACCATTCATCAGACGGTGTTGAAAGGCTTGAAAAATACGCATTAGGCCAGAAAAGAAAAAGAAAACTGCCAACCAAAGTGTTAATCCAGCCAGGCTAGCCAATGGGAAAAAACAAACATATAAGCCAGCAACAATGTAAAGAATTGACATAATCAACTGAATACCAACTGACTTCCAACCATGTGATTGCATCGCGTGATAGCCCTGTAATAAACCAGCAGCAATCGCAAAACCACCCAAAACGCTAACCGAGATGAGCGAAAATACGGTTTGCCCAAAAAAACCAATGGTGCCTAAGACCAACATCATCACGCCCAAACCAATCAGTAAATTTGCATTATGCGCAACCTTACCAAGTACGGTAGCTTGCAACGTAGTGAGTTGAGGGGTTTGTGTGCTTGTCATGACTTTCCTTAATTAATCTGAATGAATAGGTATCTTACTAGGTAATATGGTGCTATTTCTCTGCCACGAAATTTTTATCTAAAAATAGTTGTACGCCATCAAACATTAACATACGATTTTTTTCCATAATGATCGAGTGCGTGCCTTCACTAATTTCCAATAATAAGCGATATGGTGTATTAGTTAATTGCTTAAAATATTCCTGCAGCATATAACTAGGTAAGTCAGCATCCCATTCGGCATGAACCAGCATGACTGGGACTGTAATTTTCTTGGGATCATAAAGGGGTTTGCCAACCGCCCAAAATTCACGTGTATCTTGAACTGTGCCGTTAGGGGCCCGCAATTTTTTTGGATTTTGATTTTTTCCCCAAGGATCTGTTTCAAAAGTGGCATCAGCCCACTTCTCAAACCAACCTGCCGGCATTAAGGTTGCTTGCGCATACTCTGGAACGCCAGCAGATTTGCGGCTCTTAGCATCCTCTACACTGACTACCCGATAAGCCCCTAAGGCTCCGCCCTTATCTGTTAGCGCCGCGCCGCCTTGTCGCAACCACTGGGGAGCATACAAGACGAGTTTATTTACTTTCTGATTATTTTCAGCAGTGTATTTACCCATAATGGTCGTACCCCAAGACCATCCTAGTAAATTCATTTTATTAATTGCCCGTTTTTTTAAAATAAAATTTACGGCGCTACTAACATCACTAACAGCAACCTCAGTACGCACCAAAGGTGGATTCTGCTCTGCGGGTAAATCTAACTCGGCTGGACGAGTTGATTTGCCATATCCCCTTAAGTCAACTAACCATACATCGTAGCCACGTTCCGCAATATATTCCATCCACGAGATGCCGCCTAAACTCAAATCAAAGGCAGTTTCTGACGGATAGGTAGAGCCGTGTACATATAGCAAGGTCTTATCCGGGCTAAATTGCTTCATGCCTTCTGGATGTTTATTGCGTATGTATAAAGAGATACCCGGAGTATCACTAGGCACCATATATTCAGTCATCACTAATTTAGGTGCCGCGCTGACCTGCCAGGACGAAATTAGGAGTACCGAAAAAAGAATGAGCAAACGCTGACTAATTTTATGCACTATGCCTCCCCTATTAGTATTAATTTTAATAAGTTCAGAATACCACGGGGAAATTAGGGGGCTGGAAAGGGCCTCATCGAACGATACACTTCGCGACGCGAGCGTTTACTTAAGACTAATTGCCACAATTGACCTTGACGTGAACGAAAAAAACCAGCGCATGACAGTAGATAGTAAGACCACATCCGATAAAAGCGCTCACTGTATTCACTTGCTACCTGCGGCCAAGTTTGGACAAAGTTAGCATACCAAGCAAGTAAGGTTTTATCGTAATCTTGCCCAAAGTTATGCCAGTCTTCAATTAAAAAACGGCCGTCTAACGCGCTTGTAAGTTCTGCTGAACATGGAATCTTGCCGTTAGGAAAAATATAACGATCAATCCATGGGTCAGTGCGTGTTACCTCTACATCACTACCAATGGTGTGTAATAAAAATAACCCATCATCTTTTAATAGCCGCTTGGCAGCATCAAAGTAGGCAATGTAATTTTTTTCACCCACATGCTCAAACATCCCAACGGAAACAATCTTGTCAAAGGTGCCCTGTAAATCACGATAATCAATTAGCTCAATTGTGACTGGCAGCCCAGCGCAGCGCTCTTGCGCTAATGCCTGCTGCTCCTTAGAAACGGTAATCCCAATTACTTCAACGCCGTAATTTTTAGCTGCATAGGCAGCTAAGCCACCCCAACCACAGCCAATTTCTAATATTTTTTCGCCAGGCTTAAGTTGTAATTTACGACAAATCATTTCTAATTTGTCATCTTGGGCTTGCGCCAAATTACTGGCCTTCTCCCAATAAGCGCAGGAATACATCATCCGCGGATCAAGCATACGTTCAAAGATATCGTTACCGATATCATAATGCTGCTCACCAACCTGAAACGCGCGTTCTTTAGATTGCAAATTAAATAATTTCGCGCGTAAGACTTCCCCAACCATTCGCACACGTGCAAAACCGCGTACAGTTTCATTGAGGTCTTTGCTAAGCAAGCGACAAATCATTTCATCAAGCTGTGCACAATCCCAATAACCATCCATATAAGATTCGCCCAAGCCAAGTGACCATTTAGACAAAATCGCATCGTATACCTTAGGGTTATGGACTTGAATATCCCATGGGTTTGAGCCATTGATTGTGATTCCACAATGCGCAAATAACTCCACCAAAACGGGGGGAGGCGCACTCTGCTCGGTTAGGTATGGCTGACTAATAGAATTCATCATTAAATCAACAGATTAGACTAGACAAGTTAGTATTCTATAAACATTCTACAATCGATTTTTATATTTTTAAAGTCAAACCATGAAACAGCGTTATTCCCATATTGCCATTTCCTTGCACTGGATTATGGCAATAGTGGTGTTGACAACCTGGGCGATAGCCCAAATTGCAGAGGGTATGCCCGTCAGCCCGGATCGCATTCTAGCCATTAGCTGGCATAAATGGCTTGGTTTGACCGTTTTATGGCTGGTTTTTGTCCGCCTTTTTTGGCGGGCCACTCATCCGGCCCCAGAATTGGCTGTTCGCCTACCTGCCTGGCAGGAGCGAATCATGCAGCTCACCCACTTGGCCTTTTATCTGCTGATGATTGCCATCCCCATCGTTGGCTGGCTAATGAGCTCGGCCAAAGGCTATACCGTCAATTATTTTGGACTCTTTGAATTGCCCGATTTAGTGCTTAAAGACAAGGCAACCGGGCGCCTGCTTAAACAAACTCATGAATTATTAGCTAATATATTGATTGGTTTAGTTGCCTTGCATGTGCTGGCAGCCTTAAAACACCATTTCTGGGATAAAGATGGCCTACTTAAACGCATGTCATTTTTCAAATAAGCCTACAAGTCATTTAACAAAGCAAATCTTGCGCTTATCATCTTTAAATCTAAAGTTAATCCAGGGCTTTGCCTGCTTAGCATTAGTGCTATTTTCTAGTCAAGCTCCAGCAGCCGAATTTAATGCAATTGATACCGCCAAAAGTAAAATTAATTTCACGAGTAAATTAATGGGCTCAACTATTAGTGGCAGCTTCGATCAGTTTGGTGGCGTAGTTAATTTTAATCCGGATAATCCGGAAAAAGCCAAAGCAGATATCTGGATTGCACTAGCCAGCTTTAATGCTGGTGGAGATGAGTTGCGCGATGAAGCGCAGGGCAAAGAATGGTTTAACAGCAAAATCTTTCCGCGCGCGCAATTTGTATCTGAAACGATTAAAAAATTAGGTGCCAATAAACTCGAAATCAAGGGTAAGCTCACCATTAAAAATAAAACTCTACCTCTAACCATGATGGCCGAGTATCAAGCTCAAGGTAAGCAAATGATCTTTGATGGTAGTTTTGAATTAATGCGTCTGAGTTATGATTTGGGGGCGGGAGCTTGGGCCGATACCAAATCCGTCGCCAATGAAGTTCCTGTCAAGGTTCACTTAGTTTTAAACCCCAAATAAGCCAGTCTGCATCCCCATCTATTTAATTAACATTGGAGAAATCAATGAAAGTAACGTTATTTAGCAAGTCTTTAGCCGCCATTGGCTTAATATTTGGGCTCAGCACTCAAGTGAGCGCCGCGCCGGAAACATATACGACAGAAGCAAATCATACTTTTGCCGAGTTTTCTTATACCCATCTTGGTCTGTCTACTCAAACTAGTCGCTTTAACACTGTCAGTGGCACCGTCACGATTGATCCAATTGCAAAAACAGGTAAAGCAGATATTACGATAGATACCAAGTCAGTTGATACAAGCTCGAGCGCGTTTAATAGTCATATTCAAGCAGAAGACTATTTATCCACCACACAGTTTCCAACTGCTACCTTTAAAGCCGATAAATTTATTTTCGCAGGCGAAAAATTAACAGGCATGCAAGGTACTCTTACCTTAAAAGGGGTTAGCAAACCTGTAGTACTTGAGGTCACAAACTTTGATTGCAAAAAACATCCCATGCTAGGGATTGATTTTTGTGGCGCCAACGCCATTACAAAAGTAAAGCGCTCAGAATTTAATATGGGCAAAAATGTACCTGCAGTAGGCGATGAGGTCACGATTCGAATTGCTATTGAGGCAAAAAAAGGTTCTTAAGGACTCTAATAAAGCCTACCAATGCAATGGTAGGTAATAAAAAGCCGCTGCTCAATGCTAGCGGCTTTTTTTATTAAAAGCTAATTTCCACTCCCCTGCATTACCGTCAACAAAAAGCAAACTTCTATAATGTTCCGATGAATCTGATCCGCCCAATTCTTGACCACCCGCTATGGGTGCTGCTAATCACCTTTGCAGCTCTCTCGGCAGCAGTATCACTGGGCGCAGCCCTTCGACGCATTGAATTTAAACGCAATCCTCGAAGTACCACTGATGCCTCTATTGTGCAAAATGCCACACTCACTTTATTGGCCCTCATGATTGGCTTTACCTTTTCAATGTCAATTAACCGCTATGACCAACGCAAACTTTACGAAGAGGCAGAAGCAAATGCTATAGGCACCGAATATTTACGCGCTGATCTATTGCCCACTGCAGCTGCTACCGAGGCAAAATTGCAACTCAAAAAATACTTGCAATATCGGATCGCTGAATACCAAGCCCTAAGTCCCACTGAAATTCAAAAACTGAGCGTCGAAGTATTCCGCCAACAAAACCTGCTTTGGACCACAATTCTGCCCGTAGTAAAAGCGCAGCAAACGCCAATTAACGCCTTAGTCGCAACGGGCATGAATGATGTGATTAATTCTGCTAGCGATACCGAAGCTGCGTGGCTTAATCGCATCCCCCCTGCCGCCTGGACTTTACTGTTTATCATCGCTATTTTTGCAAGTATCGCAGTAGGTTTTAGCGCCACTACTTTTAGAGCTAATCGCATCCTTTTTTTATCGATTCCCTTTGTCGTCTCAGCCTCATTTTTTCTGATTGCTGATATTGATGGCCCCCGCCACGGCATTATCAAAGTTTTGCCCGTCAATTTAATCAGTCTTGATCTGCTACTCAACAAACTTTAATTATGAATCTACCTGACATCGATTTCGCTGGTATACAAAATATTATTCTCAATGCCTTAACGGATATTGGCTTAAAAATTGTTGCAGCGATTTTATTTTGGTTTATTGGGCGCGCTTTAATTCACTTTACAGTCAAGTTAGTACGCGCATGGATGGAAAAAAGGGTTTTAGACCCAACCGTTGAAAACTATGTTTCCGCAGCAATTTCAGTAACTCTGAATATTCTGCTAATCATTGGCATCTTAGGTAATTTTGGTCTCCAAACGACTAGCTTTGCCGCGCTATTTGCCACCCTTGGCATTACCATTGGCGCTGCCTGGGCCGGATTATTAGCAAACTTAGCGGCTGGTATTTTCCTCATTGTCCTGCGGCCATTTAAAGTAGGCGACTATGTAATTGCGGGCGGTATTAATGGCAATATTAGCTATATTGGCCTCTTCTCCACAACCATAACCACCTCGGATAACGTCGCAACAATCATCGGTAATAATAAAATTTTTGGCGATACAATTCAAAACTTTAGTAGTAATTCGTATAGGCGGTTAAATCTTAAAGTACAGCTCACCAGCGGAGTAGACTATCAAGCTGCAATTGCTTTGCTACGTGAAAAAGTAGCCGCTATACCGGGTGTACTCCCTAACCCAGCTGTAGTGATCGATATTGGAGATCTGAATTTAGTAGGCCCAGTCTTAGTCGTACGACCTTGCTGCAGCGCATTGGATTACACACCAGTACATTTTGCAACTAATAAAGTCATTTTAGAAACATTAGAAAAAGCTGGATTTACCCCAAAAATGTCGGGGCAAAATTTCTTAATCAATCAATAAATTTAATCTAACTTTGCGCCGGCCTGCTTAACAACTTTAGCCCAGCGAGGGATTTCAAGCGTCAAAAATTGAGTAAATTGATCGGCACTCATAAAAGCTGACTCAGCGCCCTGAACAATCATGCGCTCCTGAATCGCTGAATTTTCAAGGGTCTGCTTAAATGCATTACTCAGTTTTTGAATAATTTCAGGCGGCGTATTACGTGGCGCAAGTATTCCATAAAACCCGACTACCTCTAAATTAGCAACGCCTGTTTCAATAACAGTGGGCACATCGGGTAACGCAATGCTTCTCGTTTTACTAGTTACTGCTAACACTTTAATTTTGCCTTGCTTCGCGTAATTAGCCACTTGTGGAATTGATTCAGCCATAAATTGCACATGTCCAGCCATTAAATCAGTAAAGGCAGGAGCACTTCCTTTGAAAGGAATATGGACAATGTCAATGCCAGTTTCATGTTTAAGCATTTCAGGAACCAAATGAGAAATGCCACCATTACCCGCTGAGCCATAATTGAGCTTGCCAGGATTGGCCTTAGCGTAAGCGATAAATTCCTTGAGGGTTTTGACAGGCACTTCGTTATTGACAATTAAGCCAAGGGCTTGTTGGGCTGTACGGGCCACGGGTTGAAAATCCGTCAGCAAAATGTAGGGAGGTGGCGTGTAAATAGCAGGATTAATCACCATCGTGCCTGTGTTCGCGAGCAATAATGTGTAGCCGTCCGCCGGCGCTTGAGCGACAAAAAGTGCGCCTACTGTGCCCCCTGCCCCCGCTTTGTAATCAACTAGCACAGGCTGCCCTAAGATACCCTGCAACTTGTCAGTTAAAAGCCGGATATGGGCATCCAACGGTCCACCGGCTGGAAAACCAATCACAATTTTGATTGGTTTGTCAGGAAAAGCTGCTTGAACATTGCATGAAAGCCCTAAGCCAAAACTAGCTAACAAAGCACACACCAATAATCGCAAGGAAGAGGATCGCTTCATAGCCACTATCTTAACTAAAAATTACGCTTGGATGGTTAAAATGAGTCATGATTATTAAAATAGATGAAGAAGACCTAGGGCCCAGCAAATCAGAGCTCAAACGCCAAATGATCCAACGTCAAAAATTGGCTGAGGTACTATCCGAGCTCAGTAGCGATGCGCTAAATAGCATTCCCATCGAAGACAGCTTGCGCGCTGAAATTGCTGAAACTAAAAAGATCAAGACCTTTGGGGCGATCAAAAGACATAAACAGCATTTGGGCAAGTTGATGCGCTTTTTAGATGAGGCTGATATTGCTGCCATTCAGTTACGCCTAGATGCAATTCAAGGACTCAGTCGCGCTGAAACCGCAAAAATGCATCGCTTCGAAGCAATGCGCGATAAACTCATCGCTGATGACGGCGCACTTACGAAGCTAATAGAACTCTACCCGACTTTAGAAATTCAAAAGATGCGAAACCTTATCCGCAGTGCCCGCAAAGAGAAAGAGCTCAATAAACCCCCAAAATCGTATCGAGAAATTTTTCGCTTACTAAAAGAGTCAAGCGAAAACTAGCCTAAAAGGCTAAGCAAAAAATCTTACTGCTGTTCAATTCCCGCATCTTTAATTGCCTTAGCCCACTTGATGGTTTCAAGTGCATTCCGCTTAGCTAAAGCGCCTGGTGGACCTGGTTCGGCTTCGAAGCCTAAGGAAGCAAAGCGTTCTTGAATATCCTTGTTACGAGCGGCTTGATTCAAGGCTTCATTGAGTTTTTGAATAATCGCGGGCGGTGTTTTGGCTGGGGCATAAGCGGCAAAATAAGCAATAAATTCATAGCCTTTAATACCTAAAGCTTCATTTACTGTGGGCAACTCAGGAATCGCTTTAGAGCGCCTTAATGAAGTAACCGCTAGACCGCGTATTTTTCCAGCTTGCACTTGAGGTAATGTCACGGCAAAATCGGCAGTAAACATCATCACTTGACCGCCAATTAGATCAGTCATCGCATTAGGGCCACTTTTATAGGGCACGTTGATCATCTTCACACCTGTCATCGAGGCTAAAACAGAGCTTGAAACCAACTGAGAAGTGCTGGCGCTAGCAAAAGTGACTTTACCAGGAGAATCTTTTGCTATTTGGATAAACTCTTTCAACGTTTTGGCAGGAATTTCATTGTTAATCGTCACAATGAGAGGTACTTCGCCCATGAAACCAATAGCCTCAAACGCAGTATCTTGATCATAGGGTAATTTTTTCATTAAGCTTTTTAACGCTGCATTCGTACTGTTGGTGCCAATCAAAATCGTATAGCCATCGGGTTCAGCCTTAGCTACAGCATCAGCGCCCAGCATTCCATTTGCTCCGGGTTTGTTTTCAACCACAATGGGTTGCCCTAAAATCTCTGACATCTTGGCAGCAAATGCACGACCAATTTGATCAGTAGCGCTGCCAGCGGCAAATGGCACAATCGCTTTAATGGGTTTATTCGGAAAATTTTGGGTCGTAGATTGTGCATAGGCAAATTGGGTTGCGATTGAGAGCCCCAGTACAAAACTAGCACGAGTTAAATAGTTAGCTAAGCGTAAAAATAAATTCACTTTAGTCTCCAACATATTTATTCCTTCTTTTTTAAATGAATCGTTATTTCGAGTCAATTTGCATGGCTAGTAAATGAAATGATAGCCCTTTTCCGTGCATATCTAAGTTCAGTGCATCATTAACACCGCCATCTAAAATTCCATCGAGCACAAAATGAATAGCGCCAAGCTTGGGTAGTAAGTAGCGGACCACCTTAGTTGGGTGCCGAGAGGCAAAATGGGCGGTCACCCGCTCTACTGTCACTTGCTCTACAAGCCAATCATAATCTGCAAATTGATAGGCAATGACACTGATATTGGAACAATTGCCTTTATCCCCAGTGCGCGCATGCGCAACCTCATATAAGGTAATAGAGCTCATCAGGAGTTTGGCAAAAAATAAAATTTAGCAGGAACTTGCTGACGATTAATTAAGCAAGATTGAGTTGAAAGTCTTTGTCTTTTGGCAACGCGTACGCCACCACCACCTGCAGGGCCACCAGTCCAAAGTGCCGTTACTTCACGTAGCAGTAAATCAATTATTTTCAAATCTGCGTGTTGCCCCGCTACTCGTAATCGAACGTCATGAACTTCACTGCGCGCTGGATTATTTATCTCATTACTAAGAAAGGCATTGTCATCATCACCAAAAATACTACTAATACCAATCAAATCAAAGCGTAATTTCATTTTAGTGCCAAGGCGCTTTTGGAGCATTTCCATGGCAAGTCTTGCTCTACCTTCAGCATTAGAGCCTGCATATGAAATCTCCCCCTCACCAAACCAACCACCATCAAAAAAAACATTGGTTTTTAAAGTATTGGTCCGAGGATGGCCGATGACACCAGATAAGCGAACTCGATTTAGCGCAATTTCAATCACTGTTGCCTCAGTGATATCGGCCACTACGTCCGGCGTAATATAGGCAGCGGGATCATGTAACTCATAGAGTAATTGCTCTTTTACCGTAAGCGCATTGACTACACCGCCAGTCTTGTTAGCTTTGGTAATAGTGCTGCTACCATCAAAATCAATCTCTGCAATCGGAAAACCAATATTATGAATTTCTGGCACATCCTTCATTCCAGGGTCAGCAAAATAGCCGCCAGTAACTTGTGCTCCACATTCGAGTAAGTGTCCAGCCATGGTTGCGCCAGCAAGCGCATTCCAGTTGTCATCGGCCCAAGCAAAATGTGCCATTGCCGGACCAAGCGTCAGAGAGGGGTCGGCTACCCGCCCAGTTACCACAATTTCGGCGCCGGCTAGAATTGCATCAGCAATTTCACGAGCTCCTTGGTACGCATTCGCGCAGACAAAATTTGCTTCATCAAACTGCTCGCCTAAATGCTGGCGCAATAAAGCATTTGCTGTTTCACCAGTTAAGCTATCACCAGAGACAATTGCAATCCGTGGGCTCGGTAAGCCAAGACGCTGTGCCAATGCTTGGATTACTTTGCCAGCCCCCTCTGGGTTTGCTGCCCCAAAATTACCAACAATCGTAATCTGGTGCTTTAGGCAAGCGGCTAATATAGGCTCTAGCTCCAACTCCAACAAAGGCTCATAGCCCAATTGTGGGTTTGCGCGTTTAGCCAATTGATGGCTAGCCAAGGTTCTTTCTGCCAAATTCTCAAAAATAATGGCCGCAGGACCACCCCTCTCGATTAAGGTTTGCACGACCGGAGCTGCAGCATCAGTGCGATCTCCGGAAAAACCAGCACCGCAGCCGACAGAAAAAGTCGGCATTACAAGTCGTTGCGTTTTTTCAGCCATGCATCTCGATAAATATTCGTCATGCCGATCATGATGGAAGTAGTCCAAGCAACCGAAAATAAGCCTGAAAAGGCAATGAAAAGGGGCAATACTTTCCATTCAAAAGGCATGATATTGCTAATAAAACCAATTGTGGTGTAGGTACTTCCAGCAAATAAAATAGCCTCAATTGGGTTCAATACTAAGCCAAGTAACATTAACATTACAGCCCATAGAATCACTTCGATAATATGAATTAGTGCGATAAATGCAAAAGATAGATAGAAATGAAATAAAACTAAATTAAATTTTTTACTGACAAAATCTAATCTGGTCATTTTATTAAAACGCATCAAAATAAAATTAATCGTCACGCCATGAAATAACAAGACGAAAACAAGGCCTACCAAACCAAAAGCAGATTGAATCGCCAAATCAGTAAAGGAAAAATGCTCTAAATCAAGGTGAATTGAAGTCATGTATAAATTATCTCAAATACGTAATTAAGTTAAACAAGCCACATAAAATCGCTTAATTTCAGGGTCACATTGCACATCCCGAACTTGAATCGGTTTTTGCAAACGAATACCCTCGATTGAGCGACAACGACTTAAAGCAACATAAACTTGGCCTGAAGCAAAAGTACCGGAAGAAAGATCTACTCTCACCTTATCTAAGGTTTTGCCCTGACTCTTATGAATAGTGACCGCCCAAGCTAGCATTAATGGAATTTGGGCATAAGTGCCAACCACATTAGGCTTTATTTTGCCTGACATCATCTCGATTGCATATTGGTAGGACTCCCAATCGAATGGTTTAACTTCTACCGTATTTGTATAGGGTCCGCTTTGCACTTCTACTTTGACCGAATTACTTAATAATTCCTTCACCACTCCAATGCTGCCATTAACCCATTTCTTAGGAAACTCCTTATCATTCGCGGTAAACATGACTTTAGCGCCAATCTTTAACGATAATTGTAAAGGTGAAGGTAAATTCCGTTCGTCAATATTAAACTTTCCATCTAGCTTGCCTAAATATTTTTTAGGCTCTGAGGTTATCGCCAAAAGTTCACTGCTGTTAATTTGATCCGCCCGCGCATTAGTGGTAGTCAGTGTAATACTCAGCGGATCAAGATCTTGCTTAGCGCTTGCATCCGATCGAAAGCATTGGGCATTGAGTCGCTCTAAAGTGACATCAATATCCTCATTCAACCGAATCCGATTCAGCATCTCAGTAAACTCACCATCTTTTTGGCGAAATATTTTTTGTAACTCAATCATGGTTACTGCTTTTCGATGTAAAGCCATAGCGCAGAAAAAGTAAGCACCTTCATAGCCACGCTCACGCAATATTTCCATATCTTCACTTCTCACTACCGGTGGCAATTGAAATAAATCACCGACAAACATAATCTGTATGCCACCAAAAGGCTCTCCTCGCTTTGGTCCGTTAGCGCGCAAAAATAGATCTATCGCATCAATCATGTCAGCCCGCACCATGGAAATTTCATCAATGATCAATAATCGCATTCCCTCATACAAGCGCTTATCACGGACGACCTTGATATCTTCCTCAGGAAATATGAGTCGCGGGGGAAAGCGAAAAAAGGAGTGAATGGTCACGCCCCGGACTTGCAGGGCTGCTACTCCAGTAGGGGCTAGTACCACGACATTACCGGCAATCTTTTCACGTAAATAGCCTATCAAGGTTGTCTTACCAGTGCCCGCTTTACCACTCACAAAAATATAGGGGTCACCTCGATCAATGGCCTCAATTACTGCCTCATATTCAGGGGTAATTTCAATTTCAGTATTTGCGGCATTTGTCATAGGTACAACAATACCACCCTAAAATAAGCACTTCAGATAAGATCAAAGGATTACTTTAATGAGGTTAATGCCAGCATGAATGAAGAGTCAAATTCAGAGAAATTCCCCGAAAATACTGCTCTTGTCCCAAAGGCGCCCGTCTTATTTAGCCGCTGGCTACCTCCCGGGCTTGGCAGAAAACTGATTCTCGTGTTTTTTATTGCTATGGGGTGCTATGGTATTTCTGAGGGACGTTACTTATGGGCCCTCTATTGGTTAGTTGCCATGACGTTTTCTCCGCGCATGGTGGGTTATTTTGTCCGCAGCTTTGGGGTCTTAATGAAAAAAATTAACCAGTCTATAGATCGATCATAAAATAGTGCAATAGATGAAAATGAATGGGTCTTAGTGCTTGTATTATGATTAACCCATCCAGCTCAACCCCCCTTGTTAATAGGCTTGAAATGAAAAAGATGATTGTTTTATTATTTGTCGCCGCCGCTTTGTCTGGCTGTCAGGTAGCCCCCTATTCAGATTCCTCCCCTGGAATGCAAAATACGATTCGCGACGAAATTAATCAGGGTGATTGTATGGGCATGCCGTGTAATTATGGCAATCAATAAGCGTGCTTAAAACGCCCTAGCAAGAAAAAATGGCCCCTAATTGAGGGCCATTGTAAAATCAGCTACTACGAGTTGTTCAGTATTTATCCTGCAAATTTATCTTGAATTGCAAAAGATAAATAACTTAAAAATAGCGCGATTCCTAAAGAAGCTAAAAATACCGCAACTTTTGACTGGCCAGCAGGAAAAATCAAATAGAAAGCAGTAGTAATACTAATAATCATTCCAGCAATGCCGGCTAGTTTTAAAATCTTATCCATCGGACTTTGAGATTCAGTGAAAAGCATTTCAGTATCCTTCCGTTGAGCTAAAAAATTATCATAAAGCAAGTGAAATAATTCGCACCTTAAGCCACTTGCAATACCGTTACATTACAGCGCAGCCAAGCCAGAGTCAAGATCAGCTGCAACAAATTCTAAAAAATGACTTTGTTGCTATAAACCCAATAAAAATAAGGACTTATGGTTTGACTGAATCCTTCATTGACTCAGTTGGAAAGATAAAAGCCCCGATTACCACTAAAAAGCAAAAGGCTGCAAAAGCCTGCAACATTAAAGTAAAACCGCCATTGGCGTATAGCAAGGCAACCAAACCGACCGAAGCGCCTGCGGCAGTAAAACCGAGAAAATACCGAACTGCAAAAGCGCGCGCCCGCCATTCATCAGAAGTGTATTTACCCACCATCGTGTCGTTCACTGTTACCTGACCAAAAATACTAATCACAATACCGATTGATATTAAGATCAGCAAAAATCCGGATGTTTCTGCGGCAATATAAAGCATGGCCACTAAAAATATTGCCAATGGAATAAAAATCTTTTTCAGCGGATATTTATCCAGCAAATTACCAATAGTGTATTGAGCTAAAGCACCAAATACATAAACTGCCGAAGCAATTAGGCCTAAAAGTGCGGTATTTTGGGTAATTTCGGCCAGTCTCTCTTGAAATAATTTTGGTAAGGCTACGGTAATAGCATTAAAGGTGGTTGAACTAGCAATAATTGTTAAAACCAATGACACTACAACTAATGCCATTACGTTTTTAGAGACTCTTGCACTACCCATTCCCAATGATTTTTTAGTGATCTTTTCATGATGAATTGTTTTCATAAAAATAATACCAATGCCGATGGTAATTACGCCAGGCAAAACAAAGGCCCAGCGCCAGCCTAAATATTCACAAATTAAGCCAGTAATTACCGCCGAAGAGGCCACTCCCAAATTACCATACACACCATTAATACCAAGCTCTCTACCTAATTTTTCAGAATAAGAGGTAAGCATTGCCATGCCAACTGGGTGGTAAATGGAGGCAATAATGCCAACTGCAAAAAGGGCAATTCCCAATTGGAGCGGGGTTTGAATTAAGGCGGTCCCTAGTAAAGCTAAGCCCATCCCAATAAAAAAAATAATTAACATATTTCTTCGGCTCCAGCGGTCTCCAAGCCAGCCACTAATAAGGGAGCCAGCGCCAAAAGCAATAAAACCGGGAGTGGCATAGGGCAGGAGCTGCGCATAGGTCATATTAAAGACTGGAGCCATCACAATGACTGCTGCAGCAAATACCAACATGGCATAGTGGTCAATGAAATGCGCAAGATTAATGAAACCAATGACTTTTTTGGGTGAATTCATTGTTAACCCCTATAAAACAGGTCTTTATTCTAATTAATTTAGAAATTCTATTCCTTATTCTAAATTCGCCGCTAAAAGCGATATTCCTAAGAGGAAAGGCCATAAATTGGTACGTGGATCAGGGTATGCCTATCTGTGCAGCTATATCTTTAGTGGCTCAATGGGTGCATGATGGGCTTTACGCTTATTCCTCGCCTTAGGAGTCATGTCTACCAATTCACTCGTGATTGAACGTTTTGCGCAGGCCCTTAGGTCTGGCTTAATTAACAAGTTTGGTTGCGTGCCTGCCGCCAGTAAGCTCGCGATTGAATTTAATTTGCGTAATACTGATACCAATCCCATCTCTCGCGAAGCTGCGCGTAAATGGATTAACGGTCAATCAATGCCGGAAGCAGGCAGACTGAAAATATTAATTAAATGGCTCAATTTAAATCCTACGTATATCTATTCAATCAATGACTTGGTGGATGAAAGGTATTTTAATGAAGTAGCTAACCCAATTGATGTGGCCCACTTAGCGGTACATACCTTACGTAAAGCAGAAAATTTAGCGCAAGCAGCAATGAATTTTGCTTCTAGTTTGACGGTTATTTTGGATCATTCTGGCTGTATTTCAATGGTGAATAATGCTTGGCGAGACGCAGCCATGCTACACCCCGCCCTAAAGCATGGGAAGTTAGCATGCGAAGGCGTTAACTATCTACAACTTTGTGATCGCGTTAGAGGACCAGAAGCAAAGAACGCCGCAAAAATGGCTGAGTCTATTCGTGAGGTAATGCGCGATAACGCCAAAATATGTCATCTGAAATACGCTTGCCACTCAAAAAATGAGCGGCGCTGGTTTTTGGCAAAACTATCTGCTTTTTCTGATCTCAGTGATGTCTGTTTCATTATTACTCATGAGCCCATTACTGAATCGGTATTTAATCAGTAAGCTTGCCTAACTAACAACGCTAATTAGCAGAAAATTTCTCGGTTGTTATTTCTTACGCCAACGCGCCATTGCCTCATCGTCAGTGCTGCGCGCATCAACCCAATGCTCACCAGTTGGGGTCGCCTCCTTTTTCCAAAAAGGGGCAGCCGTTTTTAAATAATCGATGATGAATTCACAAGCGGTAAAGGCTTCGCCACGATGCTGACCTGTTACTGCTACTAAAACAATCTGCTCACCAGGAAGCATTTTTCCAATGCGGTGAATTACTAAAGCCTCATGAATACTCCAGCGTGACTTAGCCTCAACAATAATGTCAGCTAAGGCCTTTTCGGTCATGCCAGCATAGTGCTCTAACTCCATGCTGTTAACTTGACTGCCCTCATTCATATCGCGCACAGTGCCAACAAAAGAAACAATTGCGCCAACCTGTAAATCACCCGAGCGCAGTGCAGCAATTTCAGTACTCAAATCAAAATCAGCCGTTTGAATTCGAACTGTCATCTTAACCACCGGTTACAGGTGGAAAAAAGGCGACTTCATCACCATCACTTAAAGCGA